>NZ_AP019749.1:300000-512500 GCF_006740045.1 Comamonas terrigena NBRC 13299 | reverse complement strand
GTGTGGCTGGTCGTCCTCTCAGACCAGCTACAGATCGTCGGCTTGGTAAGCTTTTATCCCACCAACTACCTAATCTGCCATCGGCCGCTCCAGTTGCGCAAGGTCTTGCGATCCCCTGCTTTCAACCTCAGTTCTCATGCGGTATTAGCTACTCTTTCGAGTAGTTATCCCCCACAACTGGGCACGTTCCGATGTATTACTCACCCGTTCGCCACTCGCCACCAGACCGAAGTCCGTGCTGCCGTTCGACTTGCATGTGTAAAGCATGCCGCCAGCGTTCAATCTGAGCCAGGATCAAACTCTACAGTTCGATCTTGAATTTAAAGTCTTTCGACTACTCACTCACTTGACGGAATCAAGAAAGATTTCTCTTTCCTCATTACTGTTTTTGTGAGCGTTTGTTTAGTTCCGAAGAACATTTGGCAATCGCCTTCAAACGCCCACGCTTATCGGCTGTACATTTTTAATGATGCGATTCAAACCAGAATCTCTGCTTTGAATTCAGTCCGCTGTGATCAGCGAAGCCTTGTATTGTAGCACAACTTTCATCGTGCTTTTGCGCTTTTAACGCGCTTTCTTTTCTCTTCGATGCACTCAAAGGAAAAGAAAGCGCCCAGTCGCTCGACTGGGCGCTCTTGCTGTAAGAGCCTGACGATGACCTACTTTCACACGGGAACCCGCACTATCATCGGCGCAAATTCGTTTCACTGTCCTGTTCGGGATGGGAAGGAGTGGTACCAAATCGCTATGGTCATCAGGCATAACTTGTCACCAGGCAGTGCTGTGCACTACCCAGTCAATTCATAGAGTCTGTAAATCAGCTTGTATTTCGATTGCGCCTACTTTGGCATAACAGTCTTGTACTACCTACTGGCAGTCAAAGTTATAGGGTCAAGCCGCTCGGGCAATTAGTACTGGTTAGCTTAACGCATTACTGCGCTTCCACACCCAGCCTATCAACGTCGTGGTCTACAACGACCCTTCAGGGGCTCAAGGCCCCGGCAGATCTCATCTTGAAACGAGTTTCCCGCTTAGATGCTTTCAGCGGTTATCTCTTCCACACGTAGCTACTCGGCAATGCCACTGGCGTGACAACCGATACACCAGAGGTGTGTCCACTCCGGTCCTCTCGTACTAGGAGCAGGCTTCCTCAAATCTGCAACGCCCACGGAAGATAGGGACCAAACTGTCTCACGACGTTTTAAACCCAGCTCACGTACCTCTTTAAATGGCGAACAGCCATACCCTTGGGACCGACTACAGCCCCAGGATGAGATGAGCCGACATCGAGGTGCCAAACACCGCCGTCGATATGAACTCTTGGGCGGTATCAGCCTGTTATCCCCAGAGTACCTTTTATCCGTTGAGCGATGGCCCTTCCATACAGAACCACCGGATCACTATGTCCTGCTTTCGCATCTGCTCGACTTGTCAGTCTCGCAGTTAAGCACGCTTATGCCATTGCACTATCGTCACGATGTCCGACCGTAACTAGCGTACCTTCGAACTCCTCCGTTACGCTTTGGGAGGAGACCGCCCCAGTCAAACTGCCTACCATGCACTGTCCCCGATCCAGATAATGGACCTAGGTTAGAACCTCAAACGCACCAGGGTGGTATTTCAACGTTGGCTCCATGTGATCTAGCGACCACACTTCAAAGCCTCCCACCTATCCTACACAGATCCGTTCAAAGTCCAATACAAAGCTACAGTAAAGGTTCATGGGGTCTTTCCGTCTTTCCGCGGGGAGATTGCATCATCACAAACATTTCAACTTCGCTGAGTCTCAGGAGGAGACAGTGTGGCCATCGTTACGCCATTCGTGCAGGTCGGAACTTACCCGACAAGGAATTTCGCTACCTTAGGACCGTTATAGTTACGGCCGCCGTTTACTGGGACTTCAATCAAGAGCTTGCACCCCATCATTTAATCTTCCAGCACCGGGCAGGCGTCACACCCTATACGTCCACTTTCGTGTTTGCAGAGTGCTGTGTTTTTATTAAACAGTCGCAGCCACCGATTTTTGCAACCCCGTTTAGCTCCATTTGTACAACTTCACTTACTAGGGGCATATCCTTCTCCCGAAGTTACGGTATCAATTTGCCGAGTTCCTTCTCCTGAGTTCTCTCAAGCGCCTTAGAATACTCATCTCGCGCACCAGTGTCGGTTTGCGGTACGGTCGTCAATAGCTGAAGCTTAGTGGCTTTTCCTGGAAGCAGGGTATCACTCACTTCGTGTGCAAGCACACTCGTTATCACCCCTCATCTAAGATCCCCGGATTTGCCTAAGGACCACGACTACAGGCTTGAACCAACATATCCAACAGTTGGCTGAGCTAACCTTCTCCGTCCCCACATCGCACTATTGATCGGTACAGGAATATTGACCTGTTTCCCATCAGCTACGCATCTCTGCCTCGCCTTAGGGGCCGACTCACCCTACGCCGATGAACGTTGCGTAGGAAACCTTGCGCTTACGGCGAGCGGGCTTTTCACCCGCTTTAACGCTACTCATGTCAGCATTCGCACTTCTGATACCTCCAGCACCCGTTACCAGGCACCTTCACAGGCTTACAGAACGCTCTCCTACCACGTGCAATAAATTGCACATCCGCAGCTTCGGTAACTGGCTTAGCCCCGTTACATCTTCCGCGCAGGACGACTCGATCAGTGAGCTATTACGCTTTCTTTAAATGATGGCTGCTTCTAAGCCAACATCCTGACTGTTTTAGCCTTCCCACTTCGTTTCCCACTTAGCCAATTTTAGGGACCTTAGCTGGCGGTCTGGGTTGTTTCCCTCTTGAGTCCGGACGTTAGCACCCGGTGCTCTGTCTCCCAAGCTGTACTCTGCGGTATTCGGAGTTTGCATAGGTTTGGTAAGTCGCCATGACCCCCTAGCCTAAACAGTGCTCTACCCCCGCAGGTAATACTTGAGGCACTACCTAAATAGTTTTTCGGAGAGAACCAGCTATTTCCAAGTTTGTTTAGCCTTTCACCCCTATCCACAGCTCATCCGCTGATTTTGCAACATCAGTCGGTTCGGACCTCCAGTACCTGTTACGGCACCTTCATCCTGGCCATGGATAGATCACTTGGTTTCGGGTCTACACCCAGCGACTGGACGCCCTATTCGGACTCGATTTCTCTACGCCTCCCCTACTCGGTTAAGCTTGCCACTGAATGTAAGTCGCTGACCCATTATACAAAAGGTACGCCGTCACCCCTTACGAGGCTCCGACTTTTTGTAAGCATGCGGTTTCAGGATCTATTTCACTCCCCTCCCGGGGTTCTTTTTTTCGCCTTTCCCTCACGGTACTGGTTCACTATCGGTCGATTACGAGTATTTAGCCTTGGAGGATGGTCCCCCCCATATTCAGACAGGGTTTCTCGTGCCCCGCCCTACTTTTCTCTAGCTCAGTACCACCAGTCGGTTTTCACATACGGGGCTATCACCCACTATGGCCGGACTTTCCATTCCGTTTTGTTAACCGTCTGACTATCACTAGAAGGCTGTTCCGAATTCGCTCGCCACTACTATCGGAATCTCGGTTGATGTCTTTTCCTCTGGGTACTTAGATGTTTCAGTTCTCCAGGTTCGCTTCGACAGCCTATGTATTCAGCTGCCGATACCTATTGCTAGGTGGGTTTCCCCATTCAGAAATCTCCGGATCAAAGCTTATTTGCCAGCTCCCCGAAGCTTATCGCAGGCTATCACGTCTTTCGTCGCCTGTAATCGCCAAGGCATCCACCACATGCTCTTAGTCACTTGACCCTATAACTTTGACCTCTCTTGCGAGATGGTCGCCATTTCGGTTTTCAAAGACTTGTAAGGTCTCTCACCTTACGCGTTATGCCGTAATGTGAATGATTCTTCGGTGCAAATCTTTCGATTTGCGCCTAGAGAATGATTCGTCATTACTTGAATTCAAAGTTTGAATTCGTGTTGACGCAATCAAAATCGTTGCTGGTGGCACGGTGCATTTTTTTCATGCTTTCCACCAGCAACGCTGATTTTCGACTCTATGAATTTTTAAAGAACAGCCTATTGATCGGATCGATCAATACAAAAGCAGTCTTTGCAAGACTGCTTTTGTATTGAACTCTCATATGCCGAGCCAATGATTGTAGCACCTTTGGGCGCTATCTTTTTCATTGGTGGAGGATGACGGGATCGAACCGACGACCCCCTGCTTGCAAAGCAGGTGCTCTCCCAGCTGAGCTAATCCCCGGGATCCTCTTGCACTGGCATCGGAACCTAATGGTGGGTCTAGTTGGGCTCGAACCAACGACCCCTGCGTTATCAACACAGTGCTCTAACCAGCTGAGCTACAGACCCATTCCATGCAGCCCGCTTCATCAGCGAGCCACCTGGCTTGTTCCAACAACCGATAAGTGTGGACGTTCAAACTTGATTGCTTGTTTCCAGAAAGGAGGTGATCCAGCCGCACCTTCCGATACGGCTACCTTGTTACGACTTCACCCCAGTCACGAACCCCGCCGTGGTAAGCGCCCTCCTTACGGTTAGGCTACCTACTTCTGGCGAGACCCGCTCCCATGGTGTGACGGGCGGTGTGTACAAGACCCGGGAACGTATTCACCGTGACATTCTGATCCACGATTACTAGCGATTCCGACTTCACGCAGTCGAGTTGCAGACTGCGATCCGGACTACGACTGGCTTTATGGGATTAGCTCCCCCTCGCGGGTTGGCAACCCTTTGTACCAGCCATTGTATGACGTGTGTAGCCCCACCTATAAGGGCCATGAGGACTTGACGTCATCCCCACCTTCCTCCGGTTTGTCACCGGCAGTCCCATTAGAGTGCCCTTTCGTAGCAACTAATGGCAAGGGTTGCGCTCGTTGCGGGACTTAACCCAACATCTCACGACACGAGCTGACGACAGCCATGCAGCACCTGTGTTACGGCTCTCTTTCGAGCACTCCTCTATCTCTAAAGGATTCCGTACATGTCAAAGGTGGGTAAGGTTTTTCGCGTTGCATCGAATTAAACCACATCATCCA
Organism: Comamonas terrigena NBRC 13299; assembly: GCF_006740045.1. Classification (NCBI taxonomy): domain Bacteria; kingdom Pseudomonadati; phylum Pseudomonadota; class Betaproteobacteria; order Burkholderiales; family Comamonadaceae; genus Comamonas; species Comamonas terrigena. The sequence goes on along the minus strand of NZ_AP019749.1, from coordinate 507,479 downwards.
CCGCTTGTGCGGGTCCCCGTCAATTCCTTTGAGTTTCAACCTTGCGGCCGTACTCCCCAGGCGGTCAACTTCACGCGTTAGCTTCGTTACTGAGTCAGTTAAGACCCAACAACCAGTTGACATCGTTTAGGGCGTGGACTACCAGGGTATCTAATCCTGTTTGCTCCCCACGCTTTCGTGCATGAGCGTCAGTGCAGGCCCAGGGGATTGCCTTCGCCATCGGTGTTCCTCCGCATATCTACGCATTTCACTGCTACACGCGGAATTCCATCCCCCCTCTGCCGCACTCCAGCCTTGCAGTCACAAAGGCAGTTCCCAGGTTGAGCCCGGGGATTTCACCTCTGTCTTACAAGACCGCCTGCGCACGCTTTACGCCCAGTAATTCCGATTAACGCTTGCACCCTACGTATTACCGCGGCTGCTGGCACGTAGTTAGCCGGTGCTTATTCTTACGGTACCGTCATGACTCCAGGGTATTAACCCGAAGCTTTTCGTTCCGTACAAAAGCAGTTTACAACCCGAAGGCCTTCATCCTGCACGCGGCATTGCTGGATCAGGCTTTCGCCCATTGTCCAAAATTCCCCACTGCTGCCTCCCGTAGGAGTCTGGGCCGTGTCTCAGTCCCAGTGTGGCTGGTCGTCCTCTCAGACCAGCTACAGATCGTCGGCTTGGTAAGCTTTTATCCCACCAACTACCTAATCTGCCATCGGCCGCTCCAGTTGCGCAAGGTCTTGCGATCCCCTGCTTTCAACCTCAGTTCTCATGCGGTATTAGCTACTCTTTCGAGTAGTTATCCCCCACAACTGGGCACGTTCCGATGTATTACTCACCCGTTCGCCACTCGCCACCAGACCGAAGTCCGTGCTGCCGTTCGACTTGCATGTGTAAAGCATGCCGCCAGCGTTCAATCTGAGCCAGGATCAAACTCTACAGTTCGATCTTGAATTTAAAGTCTTTCGACTACTCACTCACTTGACGGAATCAAGAAAGATTTCTCTTTCCTCATTACTGTTTTTGTGAGCGTTTGTTTAGTTCCGAAGAACATTTGGCAATCGCCTTCAAACGCCCACGCTTATCGGCTGTACATTTTTAATGATGCGATTCAAACCAGAATCTCTGCTTTGAATTCAGTCCGCTGTGATCAGCGAAGCCTTGTATTGTAGCACAACTTTCATCGTGCTTTTGCGCTTTTAACGCTTTCTTTTCTCTTCGATGCACTCAAAGGGAAAAGAAAGCGCCCAGTCGCTCGACTGGGCGCTCTTGCTGTAAGAGCCTGACGATGACCTACTTTCACACGGGAACCCGCACTATCATCGGCGCAAATTCGTTTCACTGTCCTGTTCGGGATGGGAAGGAGTGGTACCAAATCGCTATGGTCATCAGGCATAACTTGTCACCAGGCAGTGCTGTGCACTACCCAGTCAATTCATAGAGTCTGTAAATCAGCTTGTATTTCGATTGCGCCTACTTTGGCATAACAGTCTTGTACTACCTACTGGCAGTCAAAGTTATAGGGTCAAGCCGCTCGGGCAATTAGTACTGGTTAGCTTAACGCATTACTGCGCTTCCACACCCAGCCTATCAACGTCGTGGTCTACAACGACCCTTCAGGGGCTCAAGGCCCCGGCAGATCTCATCTTGAAACGAGTTTCCCGCTTAGATGCTTTCAGCGGTTATCTCTTCCACACGTAGCTACTCGGCAATGCCACTGGCGTGACAACCGATACACCAGAGGTGTGTCCACTCCGGTCCTCTCGTACTAGGAGCAGGCTTCCTCAAATCTGCAACGCCCACGGAAGATAGGGACCAAACTGTCTCACGACGTTTTAAACCCAGCTCACGTACCTCTTTAAATGGCGAACAGCCATACCCTTGGGACCGACTACAGCCCCAGGATGAGATGAGCCGACATCGAGGTGCCAAACACCGCCGTCGATATGAACTCTTGGGCGGTATCAGCCTGTTATCCCCAGAGTACCTTTTATCCGTTGAGCGATGGCCCTTCCATACAGAACCACCGGATCACTATGTCCTGCTTTCGCATCTGCTCGACTTGTCAGTCTCGCAGTTAAGCACGCTTATGCCATTGCACTATCGTCACGATGTCCGACCGTAACTAGCGTACCTTCGAACTCCTCCGTTACGCTTTGGGAGGAGACCGCCCCAGTCAAACTGCCTACCATGCACTGTCCCCGATCCAGATAATGGACCTAGGTTAGAACCTCAAACGCACCAGGGTGGTATTTCAACGTTGGCTCCATGTGATCTAGCGACCACACTTCAAAGCCTCCCACCTATCCTACACAGATCCGTTCAAAGTCCAATACAAAGCTACAGTAAAGGTTCATGGGGTCTTTCCGTCTTTCCGCGGGGAGATTGCATCATCACAAACATTTCAACTTCGCTGAGTCTCAGGAGGAGACAGTGTGGCCATCGTTACGCCATTCGTGCAGGTCGGAACTTACCCGACAAGGAATTTCGCTACCTTAGGACCGTTATAGTTACGGCCGCCGTTTACTGGGACTTCAATCAAGAGCTTGCACCCCATCATTTAATCTTCCAGCACCGGGCAGGCGTCACACCCTATACGTCCACTTTCGTGTTTGCAGAGTGCTGTGTTTTTATTAAACAGTCGCAGCCACCGATTTTTGCAACCCCGTTTAGCTCCATTTGTACAACTTCACTTACTAGGGGCATACCTTCTCCCGAAGTTACGGTATCAATTTGCCGAGTTCCTTCTCCTGAGTTCTCTCAAGCGCCTTAGAATACTCATCTCGCGCACCAGTGTCGGTTTGCGGTACGGTCGTCAATAGCTGAAGCTTAGTGGCTTTTCCTGGAAGCAGGGTATCACTCACTTCGTGTGCAAGCACACTCGTTATCACCCCTCATCTAAGATCCCCGGATTTGCCTAAGGACCACGACTACAGGCTTGAACCAACATATCCAACAGTTGGCTGAGCTAACCTTCTCCGTCCCCACATCGCACTATTGATCGGTACAGGAATATTGACCTGTTTCCCATCAGCTACGCATCTCTGCCTCGCCTTAGGGGCCGACTCACCCTACGCCGATGAACGTTGCGTAGGAAACCTTGCGCTTACGGCGAGCGGGCTTTTCACCCGCTTTAACGCTACTCATGTCAGCATTCGCACTTCTGATACCTCCAGCACCCGTTACCAGGCACCTTCACAGGCTTACAGAACGCTCTCCTACCACGTGCAATAAATTGCACATCCGCAGCTTCGGTAACTGGCTTAGCCCCGTTACATCTTCCGCGCAGGACGACTCGATCAGTGAGCTATTACGCTTTCTTTAAATGATGGCTGCTTCTAAGCCAACATCCTGACTGTTTTAGCCTTCCCACTTCGTTTCCCACTTAGCCAATTTTAGGGACCTTAGCTGGCGGTCTGGGTTGTTTCCCTCTTGAGTCCGGACGTTAGCACCCGGTGCTCTGTCTCCCAAGCTGTACTCTGCGGTATTCGGAGTTTGCATAGGTTTGGTAAGTCGCCATGACCCCCTAGCCTAAACAGTGCTCTACCCCCGCAGGTAATACTTGAGGCACTACCTAAATAGTTTTCGGAGAGAACCAGCTATTTCCAAGTTTGTTTAGCCTTTCACCCCTATCCACAGCTCATCCGCTGATTTTGCAACATCAGTCGGTTCGGACCTCCAGTACCTGTTACGGCACCTTCATCCTGGCCATGGATAGATCACTTGGTTTCGGGTCTACACCCAGCGACTGGACGCCCTATTCGGACTCGATTTCTCTACGCCTCCCCTACTCGGTTAAGCTTGCCACTGAATGTAAGTCGCTGACCCATTATACAAAAGGTACGCCGTCACCCCTTACGAGGCTCCGACTTTTTGTAAGCATGCGGTTTCAGGATCTATTTCACTCCCCTCCCGGGGTTCTTTTTTTCGCCTTTCCCTCACGGTACTGGTTCACTATCGGTCGATTACGAGTATTTAGCCTTGGAGGATGGTCCCCCCCCATATTCAGACAGGGTTTCTCGTGCCCCGCCCTACTTTTCTCTAGCTCAGTACCACCAGTCGGTTTTCACATACGGGGCTATCACCCACTATGGCCGGACTTTCCATTCCGTTTTGTTAACCGTCTGACTATCACTAGAAGGCTGTTCCGAATTCGCTCGCCACTACTATCGGAATCTCGGTTGATGTCTTTTCCTCTGGGTACTTAGATGTTTCAGTTCTCCAGGTTCGCTTCGACAGCCTATGTATTCAGCTGCCGATACCTATTGCTAGGTGGGTTTCCCCATTCAGAAATCTCCGGATCAAAGCTTATTTGCCAGCTCCCCGAAGCTTATCGCAGGCTATCACGTCTTTCGTCGCCTGTAATCGCCAAGGCATCCACCACATGCTCTTAGTCACTTGACCCTATAACTTTGACCTCTCTTGCGAGATGGTCGCCATTTCGGTTTTCAAAGACTTGTAAGGTCTCTCACCTTACGCGTTATGCCGTAATGTGAATGATTCTTCGGTGCAAATCTTTCGATTTGCGCCTAGAGAATGATTCGTCATTACTTGAATTCAAAGTTTGAATTCGTGTTGACGCAATCAAAATCGTTGCTGGTGGCACGGTGCATTTTTCATGCTTTCCACCAGCAACGCTGATTTTCGACTCTATGAATTTTTAAAGAACAGCCTATTGATCGGATCGATCAATACAAAAGCAGTCTTTGCAAGACTGCTTTTGTATTGAACTCTCATATGCCGAGCCAATGATTGTAGCACCTTTGGGCGCTATCTTTTTCATTGGTGGAGGATGACGGGATCGAACCGACGACCCCCTGCTTGCAAAGCAGGTGCTCTCCCAGCTGAGCTAATCCCCGGGATCCTCTTGCACTGGCATCGGAACCTAATGGTGGGTCTAGTTGGGCTCGAACCAACGACCCCTGCGTTATCAACACAGTGCTCTAACCAGCTGAGCTACAGACCCATTCCATGCAGCCCGCTTCATCAGCGAGCCACCTGGCTTGTTCCAACAACCGATAAGTGTGGACGTTCAAACTTGATTGCTTGTTTCCAGAAAGGAGGTGATCCAGCCGCACCTTCCGATACGGCTACCTTGTTACGACTTCACCCCAGTCACGAACCCCGCCGTGGTAAGCGCCCTCCTTACGGTTAGGCTACCTACTTCTGGCGAGACCCGCTCCCATGGTGTGACGGGCGGTGTGTACAAGACCCGGGAACGTATTCACCGTGACATTCTGATCCACGATTACTAGCGATTCCGACTTCACGCAGTCGAGTTGCAGACTGCGATCCGGACTACGACTGGCTTTATGGGATTAGCTCCCCTCGCGGGTTGGCAACCCTTTGTACCAGCCATTGTATGACGTGTGTAGCCCCACCTATAAGGGCCATGAGGACTTGACGTCATCCCCACCTTCCTCCGGTTTGTCACCGGCAGTCCCATTAGAGTGCCCTTTCGTAGCAACTAATGGCAAGGGTTGCGCTCGTTGCGGGACTTAACCCAACATCTCACGACACGAGCTGACGACAGCCATGCAGCACCTGTGTTACGGCTCTCTTTCGAGCACTCCTCTATCTCTAAAGGATTCCGTACATGTCAAAGGTGGGTAAGGTTTTTCGCGTTGCATCGAATTAAACCACATCATCCACCGCTTGTGCGGGTCCCCGTCAATTCCTTTGAGTTTCAACCTTGCGGCCGTACTCCCCAGGCGGTCAACTTCACGCGTTAGCTTCGTTACTGAGTCAGTTAAGACCCAACAACCAGTTGACATCGTTTAGGGCGTGGACTACCAGGGTATCTAATCCTGTTTGCTCCCCACGCTTTCGTGCATGAGCGTCAGTGCAGGCCCAGGGGATTGCCTTCGCCATCGGTGTTCCTCCGCATATCTACGCATTTCACTGCTACACGCGGAATTCCATCCCCCTCTGCCGCACTCCAGCCTTGCAGTCACAAAGGCAGTTCCCAGGTTGAGCCCGGGGATTTCACCTCTGTCTTACAAGACCGCCTGCGCACGCTTTACGCCCAGTAATTCCGATTAACGCTTGCACCCTACGTATTACCGCGGCTGCTGCTGGCACGTAGTTAGCCGGTGCTTATTCTTACGGTACCGTCATGACTCCAGGGTATTAACCCGAAGCTTTTCGTTCCGTACAAAAGCAGTTTACAACCCGAAGGCCTTCATCCTGCACGCGGCATTGCTGGATCAGGCTTTCGCCCATTGTCCAAAAATTCCCCACTGCTGCCTCCCGTAGGAGTCTGGGCCGTGTCTCAGTCCCAGTGTGGCTGGTCGTCCTCTCAGACCAGCTACAGATCGTCGGCTTGGTAAGCTTTTATCCCACCAACTACCTAATCTGCCATCGGCCGCTCCAGTTGCGCAAGGTCTTGCGATCCCCTGCTTTCAACCTCAGTTCTCATGCGGTATTAGCTACTCTTTCGAGTAGTTATCCCCCACAACTGGGCACGTTCCGATGTATTACTCACCCGTTCGCCACTCGCCACCAGACCGAAGTCCGTGCTGCCGTTCGACTTGCATGTGTAAAGCATGCCGCCAGCGTTCAATCTGAGCCAGGATCAAACTCTACAGTTCGATCTTGAATTTAAAGTCTTTCGACTACTCACTCACTTGACGGAATCAAGAAAGATTTCTCTTTCCTCATTACTGTTTTTGTGAGCGTTTGTTTAGTTCCGAAGAACATTTGGCAATCGCCTTCAAACGCCCACGCTTATCGGCTGTACATTTTTAATGATGCGATTCAAACCAGAATCTCTGTTTTGAATTCAGTCCGCTGCGATCAGCGAAGCCTTGTATTGTAGCACAACTTTCATCGTGCAGATCAAAGAATTTTTTGATCCTCCTGACCGCCGTAGCCGGTAGCTCTCAGCAGCGAAGCCTTGCATTGTATGCCGAAATCTGAAGAACTTCGGAAAAATTTTTTGACTTCCTTCCGTTGCTTACCGATGGCTTGCAACTTGGCAGGAGACGGATCATAGCACGGGATTTCCGGGTTATCCCGAACTCTCACCATCCTGGTGCAGACCGGCCACAGCCTTTCCAAGGCAGCGCTGCGCGCTGCCTTGGATAATGGCGGCAACATGGCACTCATCACCTTACTGGACGCACAGCTCGCTTTCGGGCATGTGGCACTGCTGGATCACGCCAGCTTCTCCCTGGAAACCAATGAACGCGTGGGGCTGATCGGCCGCAACGGCGCTGGAAAGTCTTCGCTCTTGAAGATTCTGGGAGGCTTGGCCCACCCGGACGACGGCAATCTGCAAGTGCAGACGGGCGTACGCATTGCCTATGTGGCACAGGAGCCCGATCTGCAGCCGAAGCACACGGTGTTCCAGGCCGCTTCCACCGGGCTGGCGGAAGTGGCTGCACTGCGCGATCAGTACCTGTCCGGCGCCGACGGCGTGGATCTGGACGCCCTGCAGTCCCGCATCGAGGCGCAAGATGCCTGGAACTGGGAGCAGCGCGTGGAGGAAACCCTGCAACGCCTGCACCTGAAGGCCGATGCGCTGATCAGCAATCTGTCGGGCGGTGTGCGCAAGCGCGTGGCACTGGCCCAGGCCCTGGTGACACAACCCGATGTGCTGCTGCTGGACGAGCCCACCAACCACCTGGATCTGGACTCCATCGAATGGCTGGAAGGTCTGCTCAAGGAGTTCAAGGGGGCGATTGTGCTCATCACCCACGACCGCTCCTTCCTGGACAACGTGGCCACCCGGATCGTCGAGCTGGACCGTGGCGAGCTGACCTCCTACCCCGGCAACTTCGCGGCCTATGTGACCAACAAGGCGGAACAGCTGGCACAGGAAGCCGTGATCAATGCCAAGGCCGACAAGTTGCTGGCCCAGGAAGAAATCTGGATCCGCAAGGGCGTGGAAGCCCGCCGTACCCGTGCCACCGCACGCATCGTGCGCCTGCAGGAACTGCGGAGCGAACATGCGGCCCGTCGCACCGCCCAGGGCAGCGTGAAGATGGATGTCAGCAGCGGCGAGAAAAGCGGCAAGCTGGTGTCCGAGCTGACCCACGTGAGCAAGGCCTTTGGCGACCGCGTGATCGTCGATGATTTCAGTGCCACCATCTTGCGCGGCGACAAGATCGGCCTGCTGGGCCCCAACGGCGCCGGCAAGACCACGCTGCTCAAGCTCATCCTGGGCCAGCTGCAGCCCGACCCGGCCCCCGCCAACGCCCCTGCACCCGAGCCCGGCGAAAGCCCCTGGGGCACGGTGCGCCAGGGCACCAACATCACCGTGGCCTACTTTGACCAGATGCGCAATGCGCTGGACCTGGATGCCACGCTGGAAGACTTCATCAGCCCCGGCAGCGAATGGATCGAGATCGGCAACCAGCGCAAGCATGTGAAAAGCTACCTGGGGGACTTCCTGTTCTCCCCGGCCCGGGCCAACTCGCCTGTACGCAGCCTCTCGGGCGGTGAACGCAACCGCCTGCTGCTGGCACGGCTGTTCGCCCGCCCCACGAATGTGCTGGTGCTGGACGAACCCACCAACGACCTGGACATCGACACACTGGAGCTGCTGGAAGACCTGCTGCAAAACTACGACGGCACCGTCTTCCTGGTCAGCCACGACCGGACCTTCATGGACAACGTCGTCACCAGCACCATTGCCGCCGAAGGCAATGGCCAGTGGCGCGAGTACGAAGGCGGCGTGCAGGACTGGCTGGTCCAGTCCAAGCGCAGCAAGGCGGCGGCCGAACAGGCGGCCAAGGCCGGAGCCTCCAAACCCGCCCCCGCCAAGGAAGCGGCCACCGCCAGCACCTCAGCCCCGGCCGCCGCTCCCGCCGCCAAGCGCAAGCTCAGCTACAAGGAACAGCGCGAGCTGGAACAGCTGCCGGCGCAGATTGCGGCACTGGAAACGGAGCAAGCCACCATCCAAGCCACCCTGGCCGATGGCAGCCTGTATGCCACCGACAACGCCCGTGCGGTGCAACTGCAGCTGCGGGATGGAGAGATCGAAGCGGCACTGATGGCGGCACTGGAGCGCTGGCAATCTGCGTCAGCGGCAGCACCTCATCGGCGGCACCATGGGCAATGGCTTCGCGCGGCATGCCGAAGACGATGCAGCTGGCTTCGTCCTGCACATAGTTGTAGCTGCCGGCGTCCTTCATCTCGCGCATCGCGGCGGCCCCGTCGGCCCCCATGCCGGTCAGCATCACGCCAAAGGCATTGCGGCCGACGCAGGCGGCGACGGACTTGAACAGCACTTCCACGGAAGGCTTGTGCCGGTTGACCGGCGGCTCATCATTGACCACGGCCACATAGTTGGCGCCGCTGCGGGCAATGGAGAACTGCTTGCCGCCCGGAGCGATATAGGCATGACCGGGCAGGATACGTTCGCCCTGCACGGCTTCCTTCACCGTGATCTGACACAGCCCGTTCAGGCGTGCAGCAAAGCTGGTGGTAAAGCCAGGCGGCATGTGCTGGGTGATGACAATGGCCGGGGAGTCGGCCGGCAGCTGCACCAGCACTTCCTTGATGGCCTCGGTCCCCCCGGTGGAGGCACCGATGGCAATCACCTTTTCGGTGGACAGACGGCCCAGCAAGGAGGCCGACGACACGGGAGCGGGCGCCACACCCGGTGCAGCCCCCTTGGCCGCAGGCGCCATGGCCGGACGGGCCGCGGGCACCGCACGGTGCACCTGGGCCACCGCCGCTACGCGGATCTTGTCCACAATCTGGTTGGCCAGGTCCTGCAGACCATTGGCAACCCCCACGCGGGGCTTGGCCACAAAGTCCACGGCACCCAGTTCCAGCGCGCGCATGGTCACTTCGGCACCGCGCTCGGTCAGCGTGGAAATCATCAGCACCGGCATGGGGCGCAGGCGCATCAGGCGGCCGAGAAAGTCGATACCGTCCATGCGTGGCATTTCCACGTCCAGCGTGATCACATCGGGGTTGAGTTCGCGGATCATTTCGCGGGCAATCAACGGGTCGTTGGCCGTGCCGATGCACTCCATATCGCTTTGTCGGTTGATGATCTCGGCCAGCAGGCTGCGCACCAGCGCGGAGTCGTCGACCACGATCACACGGATCTTCTTGCTCATTCCCTCAAACCTCTCTCAAAACAGGTCTACGCTGCCGCCGGCATTGGACTGTGCCACCGTGGCGGCATTGCCGCGACGTTCCTGCGCCACCAGCTCTTCGGGGTGGGCATGCGCCAAGCGCTTGACCAGGGCCTTGCCGGTGGTCGGAAAGTAGACCACTTTGCGTGGATAGATGTCGAGCACATCCTCGGAGACGATGGGGATGCGCTCGGTATTCAGATACTGGGTGACGAAATCGGTGTTGCGCTCACCCACATTCATGGTGGTGAAGTTGGCCATCACCTGACCGCCGCCAAAGATCTTGGCCTGCATGGTCTCGCGGCGCGCGCCCAGCTTCATCATCTCGTTGATCAGCAGCTCCATCGCATACGAGCCGTAGCGGCCGGAGACATCGCCAGCATCACCATCGGGCAGCATGAAGTGGTTCATGCCACCGATGTTCAGGGTGCGGTCCCACAGGCAGGCAGCAATGCACGAGCCCAGCACCGTGACGATGGCCATGTTCTCGCCCGTCACGAAATACTCGCCCGGCAACACCTTGACGGCGTTGAACTGGAAATGCGGATCGAAATAGAAGAACGAGGCCTCGCCCGGCTTGGGCGTACGGCGCTTGAGCGCCTCCAGTGACGACGGCGGCGCGGGCGGCTGTGCGGCCGCCGGCCGGTGGAACACCGGGGCACTCGGCGGCGCCATCTTGGGCACGGGACCCCGGCGCTCACCAAAGGCAAGGGACGAGCCAAAGCCGCCCCCCAAGGGATTGGACGACATCGGTACGCCTTTTCGCAGAGGATTCATGGTGGACCTTTGTTCCAATAACCGGCGCAGCCCGTTCAGCGACGCTCGTACACGGTCTTGCCGCGCAAGGTAAAGAGGTCGCGCGATTCGCTGAAATTCTCGGCATGCCCCACAAACAGCATGCCACCCGGCTTGAGCACGCGGTGGATCTTCTCCAGCACACGGCGCTGCGTGGGCGCATCAAAGTAGATCATCACGTTGCGGCAGAACACCACATCGAAGGACTCCTGGAAGGGCCAGTCGTCCTTGATCAGATTGACCTGCATGAAGTCAATCATGCGCGGCGCAGCTCCGGCTTGACGCGCACCATGCCTTCGTTGGCCCCCTTGCCCTTCATGAAGAAGCGGCGCAGACGCTCCTGGCTCAGGTTCTTCACATTGTCCAGGCGGTAGACACCGTTCGATGCCGTGGCCAGCACCTTGGAATCGATGTCGCTGGCCGTGAGCTTGAACTGCGCATTGGCACCCAGCGCTTCCTGGGCCGTCATCACGATGGAATAAGGCTCCTCCCCGGTCGATGCGGCATTGCACCAGACCTTCCACGACGGCTGCTGCTTGCTGCGCAGGTGCTGCGCAAAGATCTCGAAATGGTGCTGCTCGCGAAAGAACGAGGTCAGATTGGTGGTCAGCGCATTGACGAATTCCTGCCATTCCGGGGCATCGCCTGGCTGCTTTTCCAGCCAGGACAGGTAGTCGTCAAAACTGTCCAGCCGCGTATCGCGCAGGCGGCGCGACAGGCGGCTGTACACCATGGCGTGCTTGCCATCGTGCAGGCTGATACCGGCGTGCTTGTAGATCAGCGCCTGCACGCGGGTGAAATCGGCATTGGTCCAGGCGAACTCGCGCTGCGCAGCCCCGCCCCCCATGGAGGCCGGCATGCCGGATGCCGACCCGGCATCCGTGGACAACGAAGAAGCAGAAGTACGCATGGATGAAAGGGTCAAAAAATCCCAACGCCCGCAAGGCGTTCAAATTCAACAGCCCACGACAGGGGGCGGGCCGTTGGCTAGCTAATCCGCCGCAGCGCCCTTTACTCGGCCGGAGCCACCAGGCCCATGTCCACGTTGGACATCAGCTTTTCGATGTCCAGCAGGATCAGCATGCGCTCGCCCACCGAGCCCAGGCCCAGGATACAGCCGTTGTCGATGGCGCTTTCGATATCGGGTGCCGCGCGGATGGCGTCCGGCGCCAGCTCCATCACATCGCTCACGGAGTCCACCACAATGCCGACCACGCGGTTACGCAGGTTCAGAATGATGACCACCGTGAAGCTGTTGTATTCCACTTCCGTGCAGTTGAACTTCAGGCGCATGTCCACGATTGGCACGATGGTGCCGCGCAGATTCACAACGCCCTTGATGAATTCCGGTGCATTGGCAATGCGGGTGGGTTGTTCGTAGCCGCGGATTTCCTGCACCTTGAGGATGTCGATGCCGTATTCCTCCTGACCCAGACGGAAGGTCAGATATTCGCGGGTGCCGGTGGCCGCAGACTCGGTATTTTTGCCCATCACATTCATTTCAATTCTCCTGGCGGCCCGCTGGGGGCCTGGCCTTTGCTAGTTGTGGATCGCCTGCAATCCGGTATCAGTAACGCGCCCGGTTCACCATGCTGATGGTGTCCAGGATCAAGGCCACGGTGCCATCACCCAGGATGGTGGCACCCGACACATTCGGCACCTTGCGGTAATTGGACTCCAGGTTCTTCACCACCACTTGATGTTGCCCCAGCAGTTCGTCCACCAGCAATGCCACCCGGCTGCCATCGGACTCGACCACCACCATGATGTCGCTGCTCTTTTCCCCTTCGGCGCGCGGCACACGGAACGTCTTTTCCATGGCGATCACGGGCATGTACTCGTCGCGCACCTTGACCAGCTGGGAGCCCTGGGCCACGGTGTTCACATCGTTCGGATTGACCTGGAAGGACTCCACCACCGAAGACAGCGGCAGGATGTAGACCTCCTGGCCCACGCCCACCGACATGCCGTCCATGATGGCCAGGGTCAGCGGCAGGCGAATCGCCACACGCATGCCCACGCCTTCGGCCGAGTCGATTTCCACGGTACCGTTCAGCGCGGTGATGTTCTTCTTCACCACGTCCATGCCCACGCCGCGGCCCGACACATCGGTCACGACATCGGCGGTGGAGAAGCCGGGGGCAAAGATCAGCTGCCAGACATCGGCATCGGGCAGGCTGTCCGACACATCCATGCCGCGCTCACGGGCCTTGCGCAGAATCTTTTCGCGGTTCATGCCACGGCCGTCATCGCGCACTTCGATGACGATGGAGCCGCCCTGGTGGGAAGCCGCCAGGGTCAGCGTACCCGCTTCGGACTTGCCGGCCGCAATGCGCTGCTCGGGCATTTCGATGCCATGGTCCAGCGAGTTGCGCACCAGGTGGGTCAGCGGGTCGGTGATCTTTTCCACCAGGCCCTTGTCCAGCTCAGTGGCTTCGCCCTGCAACACCAGGTCGAACTTCTTGCCCATCTTGTTGGCCAGGTCCCGCAGCATGCGCGGGAAACGGCTGAAGACGGTGGACATGGGAATCATGCGGATCGACATCACGCATTCCTGCAGGTCACGCGTGTTGCGGTCCAGATCCGCCAGACCGGCCAGCAGTTGCTGGTTGGCGGCCGGGTCCAGCGTGCGGCTGTTCTGCGCCAGCATGGCCTGGGTGATCACCAGCTCGCCGGCCAGGTTGATCAGCTGGTCGACCTTGCCCAGGGCCACGCGGATGCTGGTGGACTCCATGGTGGCCGCCACGGCCGGCTTGGCCGCGGCAGAGGCCTTGGCTGGTGCCAGCGCGGGACGTGTTTCCGGATCGCCGGGCGCACCCGGGAAGATGCCGAAATTACCACTCACCATGTCGGCGGCCAGCGCCGCAGCGGCTTCCACCGGTGCAGAGGCTGCTTCCACGGCCACCGCCTGCGGCGAAGCAGCCGCAGCCACCGGGGCCGCCTGGGAGGCCTGGCCGCGGATCTGCACCTGCTCCTTGGCGACGTGGAAAGCGAACAGGTCCAGCAGGTCCTCATCGCTGGACTGGGTCTGCACACCGAACAGGCGACAGCCGGCATCGGTACAAGGCAGGTCTTCGATGGTGCCCAGGCCCGGGATATCGCGGAACAGCTCCTTGATGGCATCGGCCAGATCCAGATTGTCCATGGGGCCGATGCGAATCTCCAGCGCACGGGTACCGCCCACCGGGACGGCGGCCACCGGGGCCGGCGCGGGAGGCGGTGGTGCCACCGGGACCGCCACCACAGGGGCTGCCACCGGAGCGGGCACCGCGCCGTTGCCGGCGGCCAGTTCCGTGATGCGGCGCACCAGATCGGACGTCGACAGGGCTTCGCCCTCGCCGCCCGCCTGGTGGCGAGCCAGCAGGCTGCGCGAGGCATCGGCCGATTCCAGCAACACATCCACCATCTCGGGGATGGGCGTGATTTCGTGGCGGCGCAGGCGGTCCAGCAGCGACTCCATCTTGTGGGTCAGCTCGGCCACATCGGAGAAGCCAAAGGTGGCAGAGCCCCCTTTGATCGAATGCGCACAACGGAAGATGCCGTTGAGTTCTTCGTCGTTGGCGGCCGACAAGTCCAGGTTGAGCAGCATCTGCTCCATCTGGTCGAGGTTTTCCCCGGCCTCTTCGAAAAAGATCTGATAGAACTGGGTCAGGTCGAAATCCGCCCCGCCCCCAGCATCTGTATGAGTGTCCACCATGTAGGCTCCTGTGATCGCCTGCTGCGCCGCTGCTTAGCGGATTACTTTTTGAATGACTTCGATCAGGCGGTTCGGATCGAACGGCTTGACCAGCCAGCCGGTAGCGCCAGCTGCGCGCCCAGCCTGCTTCATCTGGTCGCTGGACTCGGTGGTCAGGATCAGAATCGGGGTGTTCTTGAAGCGCGGATGCTCGCGCAGTTTCTTGGTGAGGCCAATGCCATCCAGACGTGGCATGTTCTGGTCAGCCAACACAAGATCTATCTGTTGTGCTTCTGCTTTTTCCAGCGCGTCCATGCCGTCCACGGCCTCGACGACTTTGTAGCCTGCGCCGGACAGGGTGAACGACACCATCTTGCGCATGGATGGTGAGTCATCTACAGCGAGGATCGATTGCATGTATGGGCTCCAACTGACTTTGGAATTAGTAAACAGGACAGCGTCTTAGAACAAATCCACCGAACCCGCGTCCATTTCGCTTTGGGTCACAGGGTTAGGGCGTTCCGGCATCATGGATTGTGCAGGCTCCGAAGGCAGTTCCCCTTCTTCCACGCCCATGGTTTCCGCCGCAAGCCGGAATGCACACCCCTGCAACACCTGGGTGGTGTGCCAGATCAACTGGGTGGCCATGTCATGGAATTGCAGTTCCGTGACGGCACTGCGCAACGCATGGCGGGCGGCTTCGAGCTCGTTGCGGTCCACTGCGCCGGTACCCGAGAGCAGGCCGTTGGCTTCAGAAAACCGTTCCAGCAAATTGGACGTGGCATGATTGAGGAGCCCTTCCAGTCGATGAAGGTCGCGCATGACGACCAACAGGGAATCCTGCAATTCCGCCGCAACCATGACAGGCACCTGAACAGCAGGTTCTCCGGTCGGTGATAGCGTTGAATGCATCGTTTCTCCATTCAGGGGCAGGTGCAAAGCTTGGACAGGAGTTCACCCGGTGGGCACCTGCGCAGGCGCATCACCTTGTGGCTCTGCTGTGGACGTGCAGGGGAATGAGCCCTAACTTCAGAGCTGTAGCGTACCGCCAGCCTGCACGTTTGTTCCAAGATGTATCCTATGATAGCGCCCCTTCTGGGTCCTGATCCAACAGATAGACCCCTCCTGATCCTCCACCTTGAGGATTCACAAGCCGATCAACGTCTGGCAGCACTGACTTTGCGCCGTGCGCAACGGGTCTGCCAGATCGATTGCGTCGATCAGCTTTCGGCTTTCCTGGAGGCACTGGCCGCCCGTCCCTATGATCTGGTACTGGCGGACTACTACCTCCCCGGGTTTACCGCCATCGACGCCTGGGAAGGCGCACAACAGATATCACCCTGCCCTCCTTTTGTCCTGCTGTCCGGGGCCATTGGCGAGGCGGCGGCTGTCGACGCCATCCGCCTGGGGATTTCCGACTACCTGCTCAAGGACGATATGGCGCGGCTGCCCCACGTGCTGGAGCGGGCCCTGGAAGTGCACGAGGCCCGGCGCGCGCGCGAGCTGGCAGCCGCCGAGCTGGCCGCCTCGGAACGGCGTCTGGCAGAGCTGACGGAGCACCTGCAGACCTCGATCGAGCAGGAGCGCACCGCCATCGCCCGGGAAATTCATGACGACATCGGTGGAGCGCTCACCGCCGTGAAGTTCGACCTGTCATGGATTGCACGCAACACCGCCACCCAGCCCCAGGTGGTGCAGCACGCCCAGTCCGCACTGGAGATGCTGCAGCATGCGCTGGGCGCCAGCCAGCGCATCATGCTGGACCTGCGCCCCCCGGTGCTGGACCAGGGCCTGGCCGCCGCCATCCAGTGGCTGGCTGAAGGGTTCGAGCGCCGCACCGGCATTCCCGTGGCGCTGAGATTGTCGCCTTTACACAACAATCTGGCGTCCAACATCCAGCTGGTCGCCTACCGCACCACCCAGGAGGCGCTGACCAATGTCTCCAAGTACGCCCAGGCCACGGCCGTGCACATCGAGATGTCGGATGCCGAGGGCGTGCTGACGGTCGAGGTGCGCGACAACGGCTGCGGCATCGCTCCTGCCCAGCGCGACAAGCCCAAGGCATTCGGCCTGCGCGGCCTGGCCGAACGCGCCCGCACCGTGGGGGGATGGCTGGATGTCAGCAGCCAAATAGGGAAAGGCAGCAGCATCATTGTCTCCATCCCACTACCATCGGCGTCTGGTGCTGAATTTGCCAAGGAAATGCTTTGATCCAAGTAGTGCTATGCGACGACCATGCCGTGCTGCGCCGCGGCATCCGGGACACCTTGCAAGAAGCCACCGATATCCGCGTCACCGCCGAGGCCGCCAGCTACACCGAACTGCGCGAGGCCCTGCGCACCGCGGCCTGTGAAGTGCTGCTGCTGGACATCAACATGCCCGGTCGCAACGGACTGGAAGTGCTGGCCAGCGTGCGTGAGACGCACCCGGAGATCAAGGTCATCATGGTCTCCATGTACCCCGAAGACCAGTACGCGCTGCGCAGCCTCAAGGCCGGGGCCCAGGGCTATGCCAACAAGGCGGGCGATCCGGTGCAGCTGATCGAGGCCGTGCGCATGGTCATGCAGGGGCGCAAATACCTGACAGCCGAAGTCGCACAGATGCTGGCCGAGAGCGTGGCCCAGCCCCAGGCCGAGGTGCTGCACGAAACCCTGTCCGAACGCGAGATGCAGACGCTGCAGAAAATTGCCACTGGCCGGCGGCTGACCGATATCGCCGAAGAGCTGATGCTCAGCCCGAAGACGGTGAGCGTCTACCGCGCCCGCGTGCTGGAAAAGCTGCAACTGGCCAACAATGCCGAGCTGACGGTCTACGCCATCCGCAACAACCTGGTCTGAGCCACTGCCGACAGTGCTGCAGCGGTGCACCTGGCCCGCACCCGCTGCCAGATCTGCTCAAAAAACAGGCAGCCTCACCGCAGGCACTGCGGATGCATGAGAAAAGCATGCCGTTCTGTTTCGGCGCGCGCCCGCAGCGCTGATAGCGTCCCGCCGTGCGCCGCTCAGCGCTGCGCCACGCCTAGAACGACACCGCGCCAAACACGCCCAGGGCCTGTTCGAACATGCGCAGCAGCGGCTGCTCCATCATCGGCAGCGTGGCAGTGATGCCCAGCATGCCCACCGTCAGCGTGACGGGAAAGCCCACGGCAAAAATATTCATCTGCGGCGCAATGCGCGAGATGATGCCCATGGTCAGGTTCACGAACAACAGCAGCGCCATCATGGGCAAGGCGATCCACAACGCGCTGGAAAAAATGGCACTGCCCAGCTCGTGGATGCGCATCTGGGAGACCGACTGCATGAAATGCCCGTTCACCGGGAAGGCGTCAAAGCTCTTGATCACCGCCATCAGCACCACCAGGTGGCCGTTGATCGCAATGAAGAGCAGCGTGAAGATCTGCACCAGAAAACGCGAGATGGCGCTGAGCTGCGCATTGCTGACCGGATCGAAGAAAGAGGCAAAGTTCAGGCCCATCTGCAGGCCCACCAGTTCACCGGACACTTCCACGGCCGCGATAGCCAGGCGTGCGGCAAAACCGATAGCCAGCCCCACGCCGACTTGCTGCAGCACCGTGCCCAGCGCATCCGGGGAATTGACGCTGACCACCGGCTGGTCGATCAGCGTGGCCTGGGCGCCCAGCGCCACCACAAAGGCCATGGCCACCTTGCCCCGCGCCGGGATGGCTCGTTGCGAGAAGACCGGCGCCACCGAGAACATGGCCAGCGTGCGCAGAAACGGCCAGATGATCGGCGACAGCCAGGCCATGATCTGCTGCTCGGAAAAGCCAAACACCGTGTGCCGCCTGTGAATATGTGCCGAAACCGGGAGCCGCTGCGCGTCAGCCCAGCGCCAGCGGAATGTTTTCGATGGTGCGGCGGATGAAGTCCACCACCGTGCTCAGCATCCACGGCCCGGCAACCAGGAACACCAGCACCGCCGCCACCAGCTTGGGCACGAAGGACAAGGTGTTTTCGTTGATCTGCGTCACCGCCTGGAAAATACTCACCACCAGACCTACGGCCATCACCGTCAGCAGCACGGGCAGGGAAATCATCAGCAGCAAGGTCAGGGCTTCGCGGCCAAAGGTCAGTACCGACTGGGCATTCATGGACGCTCCTTCTAGATGGCGAAGCTGGAAGCCAGCGAACCGATCAGCAGATTCCAGCCATCCGCCAGCACGAACAGCATGATCTTGAAGGGCAGCGCCACCAGCACGGGCGACAGCATCATCATGCCCAGTGACATCAGGATGGAAGACACCACCATGTCGATGATCAGAAAGGGAATGAAGATCATGAACCCGATCTGGAACGCGGTCTTGAGCTCGCTGATCACGAACGACGGCACCACCACGCGGAAAGGCGCATCTTCAATCTTGGTGTCCGCCGGCAGCTTGGCCAGGCGGGCGAACAGCGCATAGTCGGACTGGCGGGTCTGGCGCTGCATGAAGTCGCGCATCGGCAGCTCGGCCTTGCCCACCGCCGCCTCGAAGGTGATGGCGCCGCTGCTGTAAGGCTTGTAGGCATCCTCATAGACCCGGTCCAGCGTGGGCCCCATTACAAACAGCGTGAGGAACAGCGACAGGCCGATGATCACCTGGTTGGGCGGTGAGGACTGCGTGCCCAGCGCTTGG
Source organism: Comamonas terrigena NBRC 13299 (assembly GCF_006740045.1). Taxonomy (NCBI): domain Bacteria; kingdom Pseudomonadati; phylum Pseudomonadota; class Betaproteobacteria; order Burkholderiales; family Comamonadaceae; genus Comamonas; species Comamonas terrigena. The sequence continues at coordinate 488,293 of NZ_AP019749.1, read as the reverse complement.
CGCAGCAGGCTCAGCACAATGACGATGCGGGTGAAGCCCGTCATCATCAGCAGGATCGCCGGCAGAAAGGACAGTGCCGTAAAGAACAGCAGGGTCTGGATGGGCACCGAGAAATTGGTGCCGCCACCTCCCGAACCCACCAGCAGCGGCAGGCTGGGCGCGTTCTGCGCCCAGGCCATCTGCGGCACCACCGCACAGGTCAGCGCGCAGGCTGCCAGCTTGGCCAAAAGGGAAGTGCGAGACATGGAAGGGGGTCCAGAAAGAAATCAGGTTGTGCACCCGGCAGCGCAGGCTGCGCCGCCGCGGGCTTCAAGGGTGTGTGCTGGCAGCCGGCTGGCTGCTGGCCTGCTGAAGTTGTTCCATGGCGCCAGCAAACGAGGCGGAGGAAGCCGCCGCCGCATCCGCTGCGCCCGCCGGCGCGGCGCTGCCCAGCACATGCAGGCAGTGGATGTTCTGGGCCGTGACACCCAGCACCAGGCGCGTGCTGTGCCCGCCCTGGCCTACCTCGACCACCACAATGCGCTGGCCGGGGGATAGTGCCACCGAGGACAGCACCTGGGTCTGCACGCCCTGCCCGCCCCGCGCCACCATCTGGCGCTGCTGCCAGCGGCGCAGCAACCAGGGCAACACCGCCATCACGCCGATGAACAGCACCAGCACCGCAATGGTCTGGAAGCTGGAGACGGACGCGGTCGCCGAGTTATCCACGGCTGACGCGGCGCAGGCGTTCGGACGGCGTGACCACATCGGTCAGGCGGATACCGAACTTGTCGTTCACCACCACCACTTCGCCCTGGGCGATCAGGTAGCCATTGACCAGCACGTCCATGGGTTCACCGGCCAGCGCGTCCAGTTCCACCACCGACCCCTGGGCCAGTTGCAGGATATATTTGATGGGCACCTTGGTGCGGCCCAGCTCCACCGACAGCTGGACCGGGATGTCCAGCACCATGTTGATGTCGTTGACCGGCACTTCCGTGCCGCGGGCAAAAGCGGGTTCGCCGCTCAGCGGGCCCCCTTGTTCGGCATCCAGCACGGACTGCTGGTCATCGACCTTTTTCTGCTCGCCCAGTGCTTCGGCCCAATCGGCAAACGGATCATCGCCTGCGCCCGCGCCTGCGGCGTCGGTATTTTGGTCAGTTGCCATTCTTATCTCCCGTCCAGTTTGCATCCACCCCGCGCAGGCATTGCTCCACGCGGATGGCGTATTTGTTGTTGTAAGTCCCGTACTGGCAATCGAACACCGGCACACCGCCGATCGATGCCTTGATACGTGGCTCACGGTCCAATTCGATAAAGTCGCCCGGCTTCATGGCCAGCAGCTGCTCCACGGTCGCATCGGCGCGGGCCAGCTCGGCCACCAGCGTCACTTCGGCCGACTGGATTTCCCGCGTCAGCACCTTGACCCAGCGGCGGTCCACTTCCATGGAGTCGCCCTGCGTGGACGAATACAGGATGTCGCGAATCGGCTCCAATGTGGCATACGGATAGCACATGTGGATGGAGCCGGAGATGTCGCCGATTTCCAGCTGGAACGCGGTGGACACCACGATTTCGCTGGGCGTGGCGATGTTCGCGAACTGCGGCTGCATTTCCGAGCGCTGGTAGGCCAGCTCCAGCGGATAGATGCCGTGCCAGGCCTTTTTGTATTCCTCGCAGATCACATCCACCAGGCGGTTGATCACACGCTGCTCGGTGGCGGAGAAATCGCGGCCCTCGATACGGGTCTGCAGACGGCCTGCGCCGCCATACAGCGTATCGATGATGCCGAACACCAGCGAGGGATCGCAGACCACCAGGCCATTGCCGCGCAAGGGGCGGATGGCCACGATGTTGAAATTGGTCGGCACCGCCAGACGGCGCAGGAAAGCGCTGTAACGCTGCACGCTCACCGTGCCCACCGAAACTTCGGGGCTGCGGCGGATGAAGTTGAACAGGCCGATACGGAAGTTGCGCGCAAAACGCTCGTTCACGATTTCCATGGTCGGCATGCGTCCGCGGACGATGCGTTCCTGGCTGGAGATGTCGTAGTTGCGTACGTTGGCTTCATCGACGTCGCCAGCGTCTGACTTCTGGCTCTCGCCGGTCACCCCTTCCAGAAGGGCGTCAACTTCCTCTTGCGAGAGAAAAGAATCACTCATGCCCTGTACTCCCGCGCTTGCTTACTGAATGATGAAGCTGGAGAACAGCACGCGGCGCACCGGATTGGCACGGCGACGGGGACGCTCTTCTTCCTCGCCATCGTCGGCGTCATGCTCGACGCGTGCGGCACTTGGGCGCACGCCCAGCGGACGCGAGACTTCGGCCAGGATGTCGGCCGCCAGCTTTTCCTTGCCTTCGCGGCGCAGCAGCTCTTCGGCCGTGCGCTGCGACACCAGCATCAGCACCCCATTGCGGATGCTGGGCATGTACTGCTTGACGGAGGCCGAGGTCTTTTCATCCTGCAGCTCCAGCGTGATGCCGATCTGCGCAAAGCGGTCACCGCCGGTATCGGCCAGATTCACGACCATGTTTTCCATGGGCAGGAAAGTCGGCACCAGCACGGCGGCGGCTTTCGACTCCTGCGCATCATCATCGGCGGCATGGCGTTGCTTGTTCACCAGAAACAGGCCCAGCGCGGCCGCGACGATCACCAGCAAAGCGACAACGGCACCGATCACGATCAGTTTTTTGCTCTTGGCAGGTTCTTTGCCAGGAGATGCTGCAGAAGAAGTGGCGGACACGTGTGATTCCTTGCGTGGAAAATGGGACTGCCCGGCGCCGAGCCGGCGGGTGACATCGCCCTGCGCGGACTTCACAGCCTGATTTGTCAGACTGATCCGGCCATTGGACAGGGCGCCGCACTACGCTGGCTCAGGCCTGATACGGGCCTTTGGGTGCCAATTATTCCGGGCACGGTCGAAATCATAGCCAGAATAAAGCGCCGAAACATCGCCCAATCCCTGCCGCTCACGCCCGGTGTTCCGCACCAATGGGCAGAAAACCGTCTTTTTTGTTGCATTGCAGCACCCGCGCCGCCGTGAATCCTGGCTGCCGCGGCCTTGCAGTGCAGCAGACGTGACAAGGGGCGCACTCGGCGCCCCTGGTGGCTTCGCTCTTGTATACAGAGCGTGTTTTTTGCCGTTCACGCAAAAATATCGACCCCCTGGCGGCTGCCACTGCCCGCACGCTGCAGGCCGGGCGTCTGCTCGGCCCCCGCCTGTGACGGCAGGCGCACGCGGCGGGCGCCCTCGGGCATGAAAGCCTCCTGCGCACCAGAGGAACCGCCTTGCGAGCTGCCACTGCCCTGTGCCCCCACCTGCACCCCTGCCAGCTCCACCCCCTGGGCGGCCAGCATGTCACGCAGCTGGGCCACACTGGCATCCAGCATGGACCGGGTGGCCTGCTCGTCGCTGCGGAACGTCACATGGGCGGTACTGCCTTCCATGGTGACCTGCACGCGGACCGGCGCGCCGTCCCGGTCCAGCACCACTTCGGCGCGTTGCTGGCGGGAATTCATCCAGAACGCCATGTCCGGCTCGGCCTGCGCACCCTGCGCATCTCCGTTGGACGTCTGCTGGCCGGCTGCGGCCTGCGCCACGGCGTTGTCCTGCAAACGCCCTGTTCCAGCACCAATCCCGGCGCCTGGAGGCACGGCGGCGGCGTCCTGGGCAGAAGCGGCCGCATCATCGACCGATTTGCTGCCGGCACGGCGCAGCCCCGCGGCCTCGGTAGCGCCCGTGGCCGACAGGAATTGCGACATCTGTCCCAGCAGGCGCTGCATCACCTCGGCAGGCTGTGCCTGGCGGTCGGTGGCCGTCCATTGGCCTTGCAGGCTGACACGCCCTTCGCTGCCACGCTCGCCGCGCGACAGCGCGTCGCCGTCGTCAGACTTCACGGCATCGGCCATGGCATCCACTACGGACTGTGCAGTATCGCTGACGGCATTCCATGCGGCAGCCCCGGCCACATCGCCTTGTGCCACCGCCTGCATCACGCCGCCACCCAAGGCCTGGGCCACGCCCTGCGCCACCACCGGCACCTGGGACGCAGCACCCTGCGCGCTCTGGGCCGCGCTGCGCATCAAACCCAAGGGGTCGCCCGCGTCCATTCGCGTCTGCAGGTGGGAGCCATTGCGCACGGCCACATCGGCGGACTGGTCCATGCGGGCCGTCTGCCCGACCAGGCTTTGCACCGTCCAGGCCGCATCGCCCACCATCAGGGTCATGGACGTCGCATCTCCCTCCACCGCGACCTCCGGTTGCGGCAAAGTCTGCTGCACCATCAGTCCCAGGCTGGGGTCCGCCCCTGTTGCGCCCAAGTCCGTCAACGCCGCATCGCTGGCTTCCGGTTGCGCGGCCGCCCGCAGCAGCCGGGAAAAGCCGGCGGCAGAGGTCTGCCCCGCGCTGTCACTGTCACCCTCTGCAGCCCGTGGCTTGCGCTGCAGGGCCGCCAGTCCTTCTGCGGCCGTGGCGCGTTTGCCGGGGGCCGGGGTCGATGGCAATGTCTCCATGCTCAGGCCTCCTGGAACTGCATGCCGAAAGTGCGGCCGATGAACTGCAGCGCAGCCCGCTCGTCCGTCTGCTTCTGTTCCCGGCGCAGCTGCGCCAGGGCAATGTCACGGCGGCGCGTCTCCACCACCTTGTTCAGGCTGGACAGGCGCAGCTCGGTGGCCATCAGGGCCTTCTGGGCAGCCTCCAGACGGATCGCCTGGTCCTGCATCACCCGGGTCTGCAAGCCGATCGCATGCTGCAGCCGTGCCATGAACTGCTCGTGGTGGTACATCACCTCCAGCTTCAGTTCAGCACCTTCCTGCGGCGCCCAGCGCTGGCGCATTTCTTCCGTGTAACTTTCCAGCTGCTCCATCTGGGACTGTGCAGCCGCATGCGCACGCTGGCGCTCGCGCAAGGCCTGGCGGGCCTCATCGCGTTTGCGCGTGGCCATTTCAATGGCCACCATCAAAGCGTGAAGTGATGACATCAGCATCTCCCTTTATTTGCTCACTGCTGTTCCAGGACCGCAGCCATGTCCACCAGACTCTGTTCCATGGGCGCCGCCTCAAACATGGTTTGCTGCAGAAACTGCACCATGGATGGCTGCAGTCGAATGGCTTCATCCACCGCGGGATCGGAACCACTCATATAAGCCCCTACTTGTATCAAATCCCTACTCTTTTGATAGCAGGAATAGACAGCCCTAAACCGCCTAGCTAGATCGAAGTGCTCACGCGTGACCACGTTGTGCATGACCCGCGACGCGGATTGCTCGATGTCGATGGCCGGGTAATGCCCCTGTTCCGCCAGCGCACGCGACAGCACAAAGTGTCCGTCCAGAATGGCGCGCGACGCATCGGCAATCGGATCCTGCTGATCGTCGCCTTCGGACAGCACGGTATAGAACGCCGTGATCGAGCCCACGCCATGCAAACCGTTGCCGCTGCGCTCCACCAGGCCGGGCAGCTTTGCAAAACACGACGGAGGGTAGCCCTTGGTGGCCGGCGGCTCACCAATCGCCAAGGCAATCTCACGCTGCGCCTGGGCGTAGCGGGTGAGCGAATCCATCAGCAGCAGCACATGCTGGCCCTTGTCACGGAAATGCTCGGCAATGGCGGTGGCGTAATTGGCGCCCTGCATGCGCAGCAGCGGCGGCGCATCGGCCGGCGCGGCCACCACCACGGCGCGCGAGCGGTCCTGCGCACCCAGAATATCTTCCACGAATTCCTTGACTTCGCGGCCCCGTTCGCCGATCAAGCCCACCACGATGACATCGGCCTTGGTATAGCGGGCCATCATGCCCAGCAGCACCGATTTGCCGACGCCCGAACCGGCGAACAGACCCAAACGCTGTCCACGCCCCACGGTCAGCAGGGCGTTGATGGCCCGCACACCGGTGTCCAGGCTTTCGCGCACCGGGGCACGTTCCATGGCATTGATGGGTTCGCGGTCCAGGGTCTCGGCCTGCACATTCGCCAGCGGTCCGGCATGGTCCAGCGGAACGCCTTGCGAATCCACCACCCGCCCCAGCAGGCCATCCCCCATGGGCAGCCGCAGCACGCCTTTGGCCAGCACCGGCACTTCGGTGTCGCTCAGCTGCAACGGCGGCACATAGGGCTCGGCCGGTGTCACGGTCGCACCGCAAGACAGACCCTGGATGTCCCCCGCCGGCATCAGAAAAGCGCGATCGCCGGCAAAACCCACCACCTCGGCCAGCACCGGTTCCTGCCCGGGCATCTGCAGATGGCATTGCGAGCCCACCGGCACGCGCAGGCCCGACGCTTCCAGCACCAGGCCCGTCAAGCGGGTGAGGGTGCCGTGGCTGTGCAGCGGCAATGGCTGCTTGAGCCGCTCACGGCCCAGTTGCAAGAACCGCTGCAACTGATCGGCCACGGGCATATCGGTGTCATTGGCCATGGGCAGGTGCTCCGTCGTACCAGGTAGACACCAGACCCAGCGCGGCCACGGCACGCTGCCAGCGGCGCTCCAGGCTGCCATCCACTTGTGCGCCAGCGCTTTCCACCAGGCAGTCGCCCGGCTTCACGCTGGCATCCGCCAGCCATTCGATCTTGGGTTGCGGGTGTGCGGCCTTCAGCGGCTCCTGCAGGCGCTCCCAATCCTGGGGATTCAGGCGCACCGTGGCGGGCTTGGATTCAGCCGACATCATGTCCAGCGCCTCGCGCACCACCGGCAGCAAGGCCTGGGGATTGCTGCGCAACTCCTGCCGCACCACTTGGCGCGCAATGTCGCAGGCCAGTTGCAACACGTCAGGTGCCATGTGCTGCTGCATGCCTTGCACGTCACGCTGTGCAGCCTGGAGCAAGGCCTGCAGCTGTTCGGCCGCCTGGCGGCCTTGCTGGGCCATGTAATCATCAAAACGGTGCTGCCATTCGGCACCCGCTTGCTGCTTGCCCTCTTCCAGCCCCAGCCCATGGCCAGCCTGCATGCCGGCCTCATAGCCTGCGTCATGCGACTCCTGGCGTGCCTGCTCCAGCTGGGCATGCACCTCTTCTTCGCGCAGCTGGACGGCGTTTTCCTCTTCCGCCACCACCGCGTCTTCGGCCAGTGCCTGCGCCGCAATGCCTTGCGGGGCAGGGGGTGGCAGCAGGTCCGTCAGCGTGGCCAGCTCGTGCAGGGGCTGCAGCGCCGCGCCCGGCGCGGATTTCTGCACATCGCCGAACTGCCAGTGGCGCACAGACTGGGCATCGATCTCTTCGCTGGGGATGAAACGTGCGTAGTGGTGGGTGGAACTTGTCATGGCCACGTCCTCACACGAAGCTGTCTTCGGCACCGCCGCCGATGGTGATCTGGTTCTCTTCGGCCAGACGGCGCACCACCTTCAGGATTTCCTTCTGCTGCGCTTCCACTTCCGATAGGCGCATGGGGCCGCGGGACTCCAGGTCTTCCTTGAGGGCTGCCGAAGCACGCATGGACATATTCGCCAGAATCTTGTCGCGCACCTCCATCGAGCCGCCCTTGAGCGACACGATCAGGGTCTCGGACGGCACTTCGCGCAGCACCAGCTGCAGCGAGCGGTCGTCCAGCTTGACCAGGTCGTCGAACACGAACATCTTGTCCATGATCTTCTGCGCCAGGTCGGCGTCGTAGTTGCGGATGGTGTCCAGCACCGCCACATCGGCATTGCCGCCCAGCTGGTTGATGATTTCGGCAGCGGTCTTCACACCGCCCAGCGATGTCTTGCGGATCTTGTCGCCACCTGCCAGCACCTTGTAGAGCACCTCGTTCAGGTCCTTCAGGGCCGAGGGCTGGATACCTTCCAGCGTGGCCACACGCAGCATCACTTCGCTGCGCAGGCGTTCGGGCAGCTGCATCAGCACGGCCGCCGCCTGTTCATGCTCCAGGTGGACCAGGATGGCCGCCACGATCTGCGGGTGTTCGTTGCGCAGCAGTTCGGCCACGGACACCGGGTCCATCCACTTCAGGCTTTCAATGCCCGAGACGTCGCCACCCTGCAGGATACGGTCCAGCAGCAGGGCGGCCTTGTCGTCGCCCAGCGCGCGCCGGAGCACCGACTTCACATAGCCGCTGGCATCTTCCACCAGCAGGCTTTGGGCTGCGCAATCGTCCGTGAAGCGGGCGATCACGAAATCCACTTTCTCCTTGGACACGGCGCGCATGCGGGCAATGGTTTCACCCAGCTTCTGCACTTCCTTGGGAGACAGGTGTTTGAACACCTCGGCCGCCTCCTCCTCGCCCAGGGACATCAACAAAATGGCGGCGTCGTTCAGGCCACGGTCATCCATAAGATTCTCTTTGTATGTGGTGTGGAATCAAGGAGTCGCTTCAGGACGCCTCGCCGCTGATCCAGGTCTTGACGATGTTGGCCACCGCAATCGGGTTCTGCTTGGCCAGGGCACGCGCCTGCTCGAGTCGAATCTGCTCGGGCGAAGGCTCTCCCGGCTTCAGCGGCGCGGCCAATGCGGGGCGTTCCAGCTCTTCGGCAGCCAGCAGATCCACGGCAGTCGCTTCCTGCTTCTTCTGCTTGCGGCGGCGCAGCAGCAGACCCAGCAGGACCACGGCAGCGGCCACACCCAGACCCACAGGCCAGGCCAGGGTCTTGGCCAGCTCAATGGTTTCAGGCTGGCGCCACAGCGGCAGGTTTTCGACATTCACCTTCTCCACACGGAAAGGTGCGTTCATCAGGTTGACCGAGTCCCCGCGATCGGCGTTGTAGCCAATGGTCTCGCGCACCAGGGCCAGCATCTGGGCTTGCTGCTCTGCCGGCAGCGCCTTCGGTGCCGCAGCACCTTCGCCTTCGGCGGCCGCCACGGGCAGGTAATTGACCACCACTGCGGCCGTCATGCGCTTGATGCCACCGGTGCTGTTGCGGGTGACCCTGACGGTCTTGTCCACTTCAAAATTGGTCACCGACTCGCGCTTGCTGCCGGGGATGGTCATGAAATCGGCCTTTTGCGTGCCATTGGCAGCCTGCAGCACCGGAGCATTGTTGCTGTTGATAGGCGCCTGGTTCTGCTGGGGCGGCTGGTTGCTGGTGGCGCCGGGCACGCCAGTCGGTGGCTGGGGCTTTTGCTCACCGGTGCTCTCCACCACCTGCTGGCTGCGCACCGCACTGGGCGCCTGGCCCTGGTTGGGGTTGTGCTGCTCGGTGGTGGACTCGGACTGCGAGAAGTCCAGCTCGGCCGTCACCTGGGCTTTGACATTGCCCTTGCCCACCACGGGCTCCAGGATGTCCAGAATGCGTTGGGTGTATTGCTTTTCCAGCTGCTGCTGGAACATCAGCTGCTGCAGATCGACCGGGCTGTCCTTGCCATCCGGTGCCTGCGACAGCAGCTTGCCGCTGTCATCCAGCACGCTGACCGCCGTGGGCAGCAGCTCCGGCACGCTGGACGAGACCAGGTGCACGATGCCGGCAATCTGGGTGCGGTCCAGCACACGGCCGGGGTACAACGTCAGCAGCACCGAAGCCGAAGGCTTTTGCTGCTCACGGAAAAAACCATTCTGGTTGGGCAGGGCCAGGTGCACACGGGCGTTCTGCACCGCCGACAGGCCTTGGATGGAACGTGTCAGCTCGCCTTCCAGCGCACGCTGGTAGTTCACACGCTCCTGGAACTGGGTGATGCCGAACTTGCTGCCCTCCATGATCTCAAAGCCCGACACCGAACCCTTGGGCAGGCCTTGCGTGGCCAGCTTCAGGCGCACGTCATGCACGCGGTCGGCCGGAATCATGATGGCGCCACCGCCTTCGGTGTACTTGTAAGGCACGTTCATGCCCGCCAGCTGCGCCACGATGGCGCCGCCATCCTTGTCGCTGAGGTTGGAGAACAGCACCCGGTAATCCGGCTGGCGGCTGAAGAAGAAGGCCGCAGCCACAGCGGCCACGGCCACAGCGGCAACCGCACCCCAGCGCAGGCGCTGGCCGCGGTCCATGTCGCTGATGCGCTGCTGCCAACTGGCAGGCGCCTGCGTGACTGCGGGAGGCGGGTTCTCGGCAACAGGGACTTGTGCGACAGCGGACATGGGTTCTTCCACAAACAGAAAGTGCGGGCCCGACACGGAGCCCAACGTGGTGCCGAGTATGCGAAATCCCCCCCGCCGGCGTTCCCCCAATAAGGCGCGGCTTTCCCGCTTTATTCCCCCAGATGCACTTTCCCCACCCGCCTACGATTGCCCCATCTTCAAGTCACCATCAGGAACCCACCATGGACCTCCGTCTTCATAGCGCGACCTCACCCGTCTCTGCCGGCGGCGATCTGACCGCCCGCCTGACCAAACCTCTGCAAAAGGCCGAAGCCCAGGGCAACGGCTTCAGCACGGAGCTGGAAAGCGCGCTGCGCTCAGTCAGCGCCTCGCAGAACCATTCTTCCCACCTGCAAAAAGAAGTGCAGCTGGAAAATCCGTCGGTCAGCCTGGAAGAAACCATGGTGGCCATGCAAAAAGCACAAATCGGCTTCCAGGCCACGCTACACGTACGCAATCGCCTGGTCCAGGCCTACACCGATGTAATGAACATGCAGGTGTAATAACCCCATTCGAATGCATGCCGACCGCATGCATTCACCCCTTTCCTCTTCACAGTTCACACTTCAAGTAGCCACGGAGCAATCTGTGGCTTTTTTTTGTCCTTGGAAAACGCCTGCTGCACTGCACCATCCCGGCTACCCAAGGACAGGCATCTTCCAGAGCCCGGATGTGGCGGCACAGGAAGCCGCACTGCAAAGAACACGCGGCTATTTACCCCAGCCACACACCCTGGCATCCCGTGGCACGCCAATTCGCCAATTCATCAGCCGACATTCCACCACCTCTTCCAGGCAGCTGGCCACCAACAGCAAGCCTGGCGCCCATGCAACAAGGCCCGCAGACCTCTCGGCATGCGGGCCTTGCGGCTCGTCGAATCAAACAGGATCTCAGTGCATCACCGATGCCGGCACCTTGCCCAGATGGTCCAGCTGCGCCAACCAGGGCTCGGCCAGGATGCGGATCTGCGCATCGTTGCGCAGAATGCGCTGCATGATGCGCGTCTTTTCCTTGCGCTCCAAGACGGACAGCACGTTCTGCTCGGCCTGGACACGCAGTTCATTGATCAGCACGCCACAGGCTTTTTCGCAGTCGACCACCGCATCCCAATCATGAGACTGGGCTGCTTGCAGCATGTCTGCGCTCTTCGCTTCGATTGCTTTGTAGTAATCCAACAACTGCATCTCCATCTCAGTCTCCACGTGCGACTGTATCCACCTGAGAACCAATTTCTTTCCATCCCTGTGCCACAGGCTGCAAAACACCGATCACCTCTTCCACCAGCGAGGCATCGCTGTGCAGATTGGCCTTGGTCAACTGTGCCACACAGTAGTCATAGAGCAAGCGCAGATTTGCAGCCAGTTCGCCGCCTTTTTCCATGTCCAGGCCCATGATCAACCCTTCCTGCAGGATGCGGACGGACCGGGAGATAAGCTGCCCCTTCTCCTCGATATCCCCGCGCTCTATGGCACCGCGCGCCGCATTCAGCGACTGGAACAGGCCATCGAACAGCATCTGAATCAGCATATGCGGGGAGGCATCTTCAACGCCGGAGTGCACCCCTACCTGGCGGTAGGCATTCGCTTTGCTGAAACCTGTGGACGAAAACATGTAATTCCTTGTGCGCCTAATTTGTTGGCAATAAAACCGCTGGCCCAGCCAACTCAATCACTCGACTTGTTCCACGTCGTCACCATCTGGCTGACGTAGGAGTCCAAAGCGTTGAGCGATGCCATCTTCACATCCAGCGCGCTGTACTGTGCACGCAGACGGGTCTCAAGCGTCGAAGCCCGGGCATTCACCTTGTCCTGCTGGTCACCGTTGTTATCCAGCTGTTTTTGCAAGGCGTCGGTCTTGTTGTTGAGCGTCCCCTCCCAAGCCAGCAGCTCGTCGGTGAACGTCTTGTAATTGGTGGCCACCCCGCCGCCCGCGCCCTGCGCATCGGCCTTGGCAGTGAACAGGCTCTTGAGCGAATCCACATCTTTCAGCGCGGCAGTCATCTTTTCCGTATCCACGGTCAGCTTGCCGCCCTGCTGCATCTGCATGCCGACTTCGGACAGGCGCGTGTAGGCCCCTGTCGCGTTGCTGGAAACGCGCTGCAGCATCATCCGCAAGGAGTTCTGCAGGCTCACCGTGCTGCTATCTCCCTGCAGCAATCCGCTGCCATCCTTGATGGCGGCGTCATCCGTCTTGCCATCCGCGGTACGCACGCTCTTGGTCGACTGCGACAGCAGATCGTTCACCGCGTTGTAGGCATCCACAAATTTCTGGATGCTGGCCTGCACCGCATCCTTGTCAGGCGCGATCGTCAGCAGCGAGGTTCCCACTGCCGATACCGAGATCGACAGACCCGGGATGGTCTCGGCAAAGGTGTTGGTGTTCGACTCCAGCTTCACACCGTTGAGTTCCATCTCGGCGTTCTTGGCGGCCTGCGTGGTCGTGACGCCACCTGCGCCCGCCAATGTCACCAGATTGCCGGTATCCAACGCACCAAACGCCTCCAAGTCGCCATTGGCATCGACGCCCGAGCCTAAGCTGACCTCAAACTTGCTGTCCAGGCCGGTTTCCCGCGAACGGATCATCAGCTGCTCTTTGCCCGAGCTGTCCTTGATAACCGTGGCCACGACGGACTTGCTGATATTGGTATCGCCGTTGATCTTGTCCGCCACGTTCTGCAGCGAATCCGAAGCATTGATGGTCAGGTCAAAGGTCTTGGTTTCCAGGTTACCAATCTTGAAACGCATGACCCCCGACACGTCCATCGTGGCGCCCTTGGCCAGCTTGGCGGTCACCGAGGTCTGGCTCTGCGCGAGCTGCAGCACATTGATGTTGTAGGAGCCGGCGGCGGCCAGCCCAGTCATGGCACCCGTGGCAGCAGAACCGGAGGACGACACCTTGGAAGCACCCCAGGTGCGGTCCAGGGTCAAATCCCGGGCGGCGGTATTGAGGTCATCCATCAGCGACTTGATCTGCCCATAGGACGAGATCTTGGCGCTGATGATTTCCGCCTTCGACTGCAGCGTTTCCAGTGGTTTTTTCTCGAGCTCCACCAGCTGAGAGACGATCTCGTCAACCTTCAGCCCGCTGCCGATACCTACGGATGAAACGCCCATATTGCATACTCCTTGCTGATCCGTGCCGGTCTGCACAGATCTGAAACTGCCCGTATTGTGTAACCTCTTGCCGGAATACAAAAGGCCGAATTAAACGGAGAGCACCGGACAGTACGTCTGACCCGCAGCCCCTACACCTTGCCTATTTGAGATATCGGCCGGTTTTTCCGATAGTTGAGGGCCTTCGACTGCCGTTTGTCGGATCCCGGCACCACAAGAGCCATACGCACCGGCCAGCCCCAGCTGGCCAAAAAAAAGACCGCCATGAATCCATGGCGGTCATCAAAGCAAACTTTCATTCAGCCAGCAACCATGGCCCATCACAGGTCATGGCTGCTGCCTGGCTGATTAACGCAGCAGGCTCAGCACGTTCTGCGGCAGCTGGTTGGCCTGGGCCACCATGGCGGTACCGGCTTGTTGCAGGATCTGAGCGCGGCTCAGGTTGGCAGTTTCGGAAGCGAAGTCGGCATCGATGATGCGACCACGGGCAGCCGTCACGTTTTCGTTCTGGATGTCGATGTTTTCGACAGCCTTCTCGAAGCGGGTCTGCAGGGCGCCCAGCTGGCCACGTGCAGAGCTCACGCTGTCAATGGCCTTGTCCAGACGCTGCATGGCTTCCCAAGAACCCGACTGGGTGCTGATGTCGATCTGGTCGATGCCCTTGTCGCCGGCTTCCGTCAGGGTACCAGCGGCCACCAGGTTGTTGCCCGTACCGGTCGTGTTGGTGCCCGAGCTGTAGGTGACTGCCACGGCCGTAGCGGTTCCCGAGGTGTCTTCGGTCGCACGCAGTTGGATCTGCTTCACGCCAGCGGCATCTTCCTCCAGGAAAGCCGTCACGCCGGTGTCAGCAGTCTTGGAGTTGATCGCTTCGATCGCCTTGCCCAGAGCCTGTTCCTTGGTCATGTTGGCATCGGCCTTGATCGTGACAGTCTGCACGGCGGTCGAATTGGCGCCACGGATACCGATGGTCACGTCTGCAGCAGCCACAGTGCCGCCACCAGCCAGGATGGTCTGCAGGGCATCGGTCGCCGTAGCGGCCGTCGCACCGGAACCGTAGATGGAATTGCCCAGCTCGGTCACCTTGGTGTTGTTCAGGGCACCCACGGTGATGTTGTCGCCGGAGTTGGCACCCACCTGGAACACGCCGCCGGTGAAGCTGCCGTCCAACAGCTTGGCGCCGTTGAAGGTCGTGGTCTTGGCCACACGGTCCACTTCGTCACGCAGCTGGCTCAGCTCGGCCTGCAGGGCTTCGCGGTCGCTCTTGCTGTTGGTGGCGTTGCTGGACTGAACAGCCAGGTCACGCATACGCTGCAGCATGTCGCCCACCTTGCCCAGCGCACCTTCTGCGGTTTGGGCCAGCGAGATGCCATCGTTGGCATTGCGGGCAGCCACGGTCAGGCCACGAACCTGGGTGCTCATGCGTTCGGAGATGGCCAGACCAGCGGCATCGTCCTTGGCACTGTTCACACGCAGACCCGAGGACAGGCGTTGCATGGAGGTCGACAGCGAATTGCCCGACAGACCCAGGTTACGTTGTGCATTGATGGACACAACATTGGTGTTAATGGTCATTGCCATTTGATTTCCCCTTCTTTTCTAACGCTCACACAGTGATGGATAGCGCCAAACGGTCTCACTTGCTCAAGCCCAAGAACGATTGACACCTTGTTTTCAGGCAGTTGGTCTGCCCGTAATTCCGGATCCATGCCCTGCGAGAGAGGGGAGTGCAGGGCACGGGGTTATTCATTCAAACGCTGTACCCAGAGTTCCGCGGTTCGCGTGTCCCTGGGTACGGTGCCTCTTACTTCAGCAGGCTCAGCACTTGCTGGGGCAGCTGGTTGGCCTGGGACACCATGGCGGTACCCGCTTGCTGCAGGATCTGAGCGCGGCTCAGGGCAGCGGTTTCGCTGGCGAAGTCGGCATCGATGATGCGACCACGGGCAGCTGTCAGGTTTTCGTTCATCGACTCGATGTTCTCGATCGACTTCTCAAAGCGGGTCTGGATGGCACCCAGACCGGCCCGGGCGGAACTCACGGAGTCGATGGCACCGTCGATACGCTGCAGCGCTTCCCAAGAGCCCGACTGGGTGCTGATGTCCAGCTGGTCGATACCCTTGTCGCCTGCATCGGTCACGCTTGCAGCGGCCACCAAGTTCGCACCGGTACCGGTCACATTGGTCCCCGTGCTGTAGGTGATGGCAACGCCCGTGGCATTACCAGCCTGTTCCGCGGTCGCACGGATCTGGATCTGCATGACACCAGCAGCATCCTCTTCCAGGAAAGCCGTCACGCCGGTGTCAGCCGTCTTGGAGTTGATCGCCTCGATCGTCTTGCCCAGCGCCTGCTCCTTGGTCATGTTGGCATCGGCCTTGATGGTGATTGTGTGCACCGTGGTCGAATCGGCACCTCGGATACCAATCGTCACGTCTGCGGCAGCAACCGTACCGTTACCCGCCAAGGTGGTTTGCAGAGCCTCTGCGGTCGCTGCAGTGGTGGAGCCGGAGCCGTACACCGAATTGCCCAGCTCGGTCACCTTGGTGTTGCTCAGGGCACCCACGGTGATGTTGTCGCCGGAATTGGCCCCCACCTGGAACACGCCGCCGGTGAAGCTGCCGTCCAGCAGCTTGGCGCCGTTGAAGGTCGTGGTCTTGGCCACGCGATCCACTTCGTCACGCAGTTGGCTCAGCTCGGCCTGCAGGGCTTCGCGGTCGCTCTTGCTGTTGGTCGCGTTGCTGGACTGCACAGCCAGGTCGCGCATCCGTTGCAGCATGTCACCCACCTTGCCCAGTGCACCTTCAGCCGTCTGGGCCAGCGAGATGCCGTCGTTGGCATTGCGGGCAGCCACGGTCAGGCCACGCACCTGGGTGCTCATACGCTGGGAAATGGCCAGACCGGCGGCATCGTCCTTGGCGCTGTTGACACGCAGGCCCGAGGACAGACGTTGCATGGCGGTGCCGAGCGAGCTGCCGGACAGGCCCAGGTTGCGTTGGGCGTTGATCGAAACGGTGTTGGTGTTGATGGTCATGGCCATGATGCGATTCCTTTTATCCAGGCGATAGTTGATGAACGTTTGCTTTTGCCGGTGCTTGCGGTTGTCTCTGTGGACCTTTGCACCCCCTTGAGGCTGCGTGCTTGCTCCGTACAAAACTGTTATCGGGCCCCCTGGAAATTTCTTTAGCTTTTTTTCGCATCCGC
Source organism: Comamonas terrigena NBRC 13299 (assembly GCF_006740045.1). Classification (NCBI taxonomy): domain Bacteria; kingdom Pseudomonadati; phylum Pseudomonadota; class Betaproteobacteria; order Burkholderiales; family Comamonadaceae; genus Comamonas; species Comamonas terrigena. Next base: position 472,014 of record NZ_AP019749.1, on the reverse strand, counting down.
CTGCGAAGGCCGCTTTGCTCCCTCTAGAGCCCCCGCCCCCTCTTCTGCCCCGCCTCCGCCACGAAAGACCGAGAAGCGCGGTGATTGCTGCGTTTATTCCCGCTATACCGAGCCGCCCTCCATAGAAGAATTCCCCCATCGCTAGCGTTGCCTGTCGCTTATTTGTGCCCACGGTTTCAGTAGCGATGCGATGCAACCCGCCCTTTCACTAGAGGAACAGCAATGGCCGCAACTATCAACACCAATATTGCTTCGATCAATGCGCAGCGAAACCTGACCCTCTCGGGTAGCTCGCTGAACACCACCATGCAACGTCTGTCCTCAGGCCTGCGTGTCAACAGCGCCAAGGACGATGCCGCCGGTCTGGCCATCGCCGAACGCATGAACACCCAGGTCCGCGGCCTGAGCGTGGCCTCGCGCAATGCCAACGACGGCATCTCGCTGGCACAGACGGCAGAAGGTGCGCTGGGCAAGGTGGGCGATATGCTGCAGCGCATGCGTGAGCTGGCCGTGCAAGCCTCCAACGCCACCAACAGCGACAGCGACCGCAAGGCCCTGCAGGCCGAAGTCAGCCAGCTGTCGGCTGAAATTGACCGTGTGGCCAAGCAGACCAACTTCAACGGCCAGAAGATTCTGGACGGCTCGTTTGCAGGCGCCGTGTTCCAAGTGGGCGCCAACTCCGGTGACAACGTGACCCTGGGCGCACTGGCAGACACCCGCGCTTCGCAGCTGTCCACCACGTCTTACGCCGCCACGAACTCGGTCGTGGATCTGGCCTCCATCACCGACATCAGCACCTCCATCCCGGCAAACCCTGCCACCGCGAGCGCTGCAGACTTCGCCTCCATCACGGTGGGAACTGCTCCGAATGCGACCACCGTCACCCTGGAAACGATCAAGGCCGCCCAGAATCCGCAAGAGCGCCTGGGCCAGGTGGTGACGGCCATCAACAACAAGACGGCCGACACCGGCGTGACCGCCTACCTGACCAAGATCGAGGGCACGGAAACCTACAAGGTGGAATTGATGTCCGGCAAGCTGGACTCCAACGGCGAACCCGTGGCAGTCACTCTGTCTGCGAATTTCTCTGCCGCAGCGACAGGCATCGTCAAGGCAGACTTCGACATGGCAGGCGGCACGGCCGCGGCAACGTCGGTCATCAACGACAAGGGCATTGAGCAAATCGATGTCACCACCCAAGCCGGCGCCTGGGTGGCCCTGAAGAAGATCGACAGCGCCGTCGATCAGGTCAATGGCGCACGCGCTACCCTGGGTGCGGTGCAGACCCGCTTCGAAAACGCAGTGAACAACATCGACATCCAGGTCGAAAATCTGTCCGCTGCCCGCGGCCGTATCATGGATGCCGACTTCGCCAAGGAAACAGCCAATCTGAGCCGCACCCAGATCCTGCAGCAAGCGGGCACTGCCATGGTGTCGCAAGCCAACCAGATCCCGCAGAACGTTCTGCAATTGCTGCAAAAATAAAAAGCAAGCAATCCTTCTCTGAGATTGAATGCCTAGGCCGCAATGTTCTCAGCGTGATTGCTGGGCATTGCGGTTTATTTTTACCAGTGCCCAAACCATTGGAAGTTGAATCTCATGGGATGCAAATGGATGCACTCTGAACCATGAAAAAAATCCGTGTACTTGTTTTTCCTTGTGGCTCAGAGGGTGCATCTGAAATACACCAAGCGCTTCGTTACTCGCTCCACGTCGATTTATATGGCGCATCCAGTATTGACGACCATGGACGATTTCTATTCGCCAACTATTTTGGCGATCTCCCCAATATTGCAGACCCAGCATTTGATGCGGCCTGGAGCCAGCTGCTCTCAGATCTCCAAATAGATCTGGTATTTGCCACCCATGACACCGTGCACACCTATTTGTCGGAGCGTGCCGCGACCATGGGTTTTCACCTGGTCAACGGCGATCCGGATACCAGCCGTGTCACCCGCCGCAAGAGCCTGACCTACCAGGCCCTCGCAGACCTGCCAGCCACCCCCTCGGTCTACGCCGACCCCGCCGATGTAGCACATTGGCCCGCGGCCATCAAGCCCGATTGCGGGCAAGGTGGACAAGGCTTCAGCATTGCCCACACGGCCTCCGAGGCCCAGGCCGCAATGGCGAGGATCGAAGACCCTTTGCTGGTGGAATATCTCCCGGGGCAAGAACTTTCTGTCGACTGCTTCACCAGCTTCACCAAGGAACTGATCTGGATCGGGCCACGCACCCGAGAGCGTGTGCGAGCCGGCATCACCATGCGCTCCGAGCTACTGGAGGCCAGTGCAGAACTGCGTGAGATTGCCCACGGCATCAACGCACGGCTGTCCATGCGCGGCCCCTGGTTCTTTCAAGTCAAAAAGGATCTGTCAGGACACTGGAAGTTGCTGGAAGTCTCCTGCCGCGTTGCCAGCACCACGGCCGCAGCCCGTGCCCGGGGTGTCAACCTGCCTTTGATGGCGGTACAGGACTTCATGGGCCGCAGATTGCAGACGCTCGATCACCGCTTTGTCCAAGTGATCGATCGCAATATCACCACCAAGGCCCGTTTGGAATTCCATTACGACAAGATCTTCATCGATCTCGATGACACCTTGATCATTGATGGTGCCGCCGTTCCGCGTGCCATGGCCTTTGTGTATCAAGAACACGCCAAGGGAAAAGAGATTTTCCTCATCACCCGCCACGCAGGCGATGTGGAAACGACGCTGCAGCGCACACATATTCCGCCCAGTCTGTTCAAGAAAATCATTCATCTCCAGAATGAAGAATCCAAAGCAGACTTCATCGAGCCGCATTCCATTTTCATCGACAACGCCTTCCTGGAGCGGCTTGACGTCGCCAAGAAGCAGGCAATCCCCGTTCTGGATGTGGATGCACTGGAATTTTTCATCAATTAATTGATCCTATGTCTGAGCTTTTTACCCGTCCTGAAGAGTTTCTTGCCGTTCTGCGTCAGGAACGCAAAGATGTACTGGATCGCCTGAGAAAAACCAAATTTTCTTCACTGAAAGCAGGGTTGACACATACCCAAGTCATCCCATATGCCAGCTATTCACCATGGCTGGATGATTCCGTTTTTTCAGCCTTGCACGAGCGTGTGAAGGGCCACACCATGGTGGACATTTACCGTTGCCACGAGCTGTACACACTGGCAAGGCAATGCGCTCACATCCCTGGCGATCTGGTGGAAATCGGTGTATGGCGGGGAGGTACAGGCGCCTTGCTGGCGGCTGGCGCGCAAAAGCGCATCGCGCTTTTCGACACATTTACCGGTGTCGCCAAATCAGACACGCAGCACGACACGCTTTACACCGGCAACGAGCATTCTGATACGCACCAGAATTTGGTCGAATCGCTGTTCAGCAGCATGCAACTGGAGTGCGACATTTATCCTGGCATATTCCCGGACCACACATTCGATCAACTCCCCAAAGAAATCAGCCTCGCTCACATCGATGTGGACACGCGCGGCTCCGCCAGTGAGGCATTTGATGTCATTTGGCCAAGAGTCCAGCCTGGCGGTGTGGTGGTATTTGATGATTATGGCTTCTTCGGCTGTGAGGGCATTACGGATTTTGTGAATTCCATTGCCCGGAATCAGCGGGATGCATTTTTCGTCCACAACCTCAACGGCCACGGTTTGCTGATCAAGCAGCTGGTTCCAGGCAGCACACGATGAACCTCCGCACGCCGGCCCACTATCAGAGCCTTGAATTCGCACGCGTCACCCAGTTGATGCACGATTTCAAGAAGCAAGGATCCGCCACATTGCGCATCCTGGACTACGGATGTGGCACAGGGAAATTTCTGGATCTGTTTTGCAGCCTTGGCATGGATGCAAGCGGCGTCGATATCAATCCTGAATATATTCAACGTGCCGTGCAAAAAGGTCAATCGGCCTACGACCCTGAATACTTTTTCAGCACCGACACTCCACCGTACGACATCATATTCCTCAGCCACCTGATAGAGCACCTCTCGCCAGATGAACTGCATGGGCTCATTCCCAAGCTTTGCCAAAAATTATCGCCCCACGGGAAGCTCATTGTCCTCAGCCCCACCCACGGCGAGAGGTTTTATCATGACTTCACCCATATCCGCCCGTATCTCCCGCAGAGTTTTCGCCACGCATTTGGTGCAACAGGCATGCCCAATTCTTACCAGGAAATCAAGCTCCTGCAGTTAGAAGATATTTATTTCTTCAAAGATCCATACCGTCCTCGATACTGGCGCTCCTTCTATAAGAAAACAGGGCTCATGTCCTTTCTCACCCGTTGCACCGTTGCAGCACTGGATGGCATGTGGCGCTTTTCCAGAGGACGATGCGGGGTCACGGCTTCCTGGCTTGGCGTTTATGTACTGCAAGAAAAATAGTTCTATGACTTCCATAGCCATAGGGTGCACCTGAATGCCTGACAGCGCCTCTTCTCGCCCTGGCATGCCCTATCTCCAGCATGTGGGCGGCATGACACTGGGAATCATGCAGCCGTACTTTCTTCCATATATTGGATATTTTCAGCTCATCGCGGCCGTGGATGAGTTTATTGTCTACGACAACATCAAATACACCAAAAAAGGCTGGATCAATAGAAACCGACTGCTCTCCAATGGAGAGGCCGCCACCTTCTCCTTGCCTTTGCGCAAAGACTCCGATGCACTGGACATTGTGCATCGTGAATTATCTGAGAGCTTCGACAGGAAGAAGCTGCTCAATCAGTTCATAGGAGCTTATGGCAAAGCACCTTATTTTCAAGAAACCATTGCACTCATTCAAGATATTCTTTTGTATGACTCCAGCAATCTTTTTTATTTCTTGAAAAACTCCATCACGGCCGTATGCAAGCATATAGGAATTCCGACACGCATACAGGATTCATCGGCTCTGCCTATTGATCACGACCTGAAATCACAGGACAGGGTCTTGGCGATGTGCCAAGCCACCCACGCCACCACCTATATCAATCCCATTGGAGGCGTGGAATTGTATTCCCGGGATGCATTCGAAGCCCGCGGAATACAATTGAAGTTCATCCAATCTGAACTGCATCCTTACCCTCAGAACCATCACGATTTTGTGCCTTGGCTGAGTATCGTCGACGTACTGATGTTCAACCCTGTTCAAGATGTCAGTGCCATGCTGAAGTACCACCGACTATCCTGATTTCCGCCATTCACACAATCAGAGAGAATATTGAAATATGTTTCACTGGAAGAAACTAGGCAGGATATTTGATCCGCAATGCATGGCATCTCCGGCTTGGATGCACGAGTTTGCACAATCTCCAGCTACCATAATCAATCCGCATACGGTCCGGGTATTCTTTTGCACACGCCCCGCACCCAGTGCCGACGGGAAATACCAAAGCCACATCGCCTATCTTGATTTGGACAGAAAAAATCTTCTGAACATTCTCAAGATCAGTGCAACCCCCGTACTGGAACTGGGCAAGGTAGGGACCTTTGACGAGCACGGCACTTACCCGGTTTCCGTCATTTCCCACCAAAACGAAATACGCGCTTACTACGCTGGGATTTCGCGTTGCGAGTCCGTCCCGTTCAATGCCACCATTGGCCTGGCCGTCAGCCAGGATGGCGGCGACAGCTTTCACCGCCTCGGCGAAGGCCCAGTCCTCCCCTACACACCGGACGAGCCTTTTTTATTGGGCAGCCCACGTATTCGCCGCTTCGAGGGGCAATGGCAGTTATGGTATGTCGCCGGTAAAGAATGGCGAATCACAGAAAACAGCAAAAAAGAGCCTATTTATAAGATACGCATGGCCACATCCACTGACGGTATTCAATGGAACAAGGTGGGCCGGGACCTCATCCCCAATAAACTGGGGGAGCATGAATGTCAGGCATGCCCTGATGTGATATACCGCGATGGCAAATACCACATGTTTTTCTCCTATCGCGACATCTACAACTACACATCCCGTGAAGGCGGCTATCGCATAGGTTATGCCTCGTCGCCAGATATGGAAACCTGGACACGGAATGACGATCTGATCGATATCCCGCTATCCAACGAAGGCTGGGATTCTGAAATGATCAACTATCCCCATGTGTTCGAACTGGATGGGTCCATCTACATGCTGTACCAAGGCAATGGCATGGGGCGCTCAGGCTTTGGATTGGCCGTTCTCGACAAACAAAGCATCTGGAGTTAAGCATGCGCTGGAAAAAACTAGGGAAAATATTTGATCCCGTCGAGCATCAAATACCCAACAACTGCGTTGAATTTTCGCAGGCTCCGCAATCTCTTGTTCTGCAGGACAGGGTCCGCATTTATTATTCCACCAGGGAGAAGGATGCATCGGGAAAATACCTCAGCCATGTGGCATATGTGGATTTCTCTCGGGACATGAAGGATATTATTGGCACCTCACAGCATACCGTCATCCCACTGGGGAAGTTGGGGTGCTTCGATGAGCATGGTATTTTTCCATTCAATGTATTAAAGGATGGAGACCGTGTTCTTGCCTACACCACGGGATGCAACCGTAAATCATCCGTTCCTGTCGACGCGGCCATCGGATTAGCCATCAGCCATGATGAGGGGCAGACTTTTTCGCGCATTGGGCTGGGCGGCCCCATTGTTGCAGCGACACTGCATGAGCCGTTTCTGGTCGCAGATGCCTTTGTGCAGCGCTACGGTGATACCTTCTACATGTGGTACATCTATGGCACGAAATGGCTGAAGTTTGCTGACAGCGGCCAACATGAACGCGTCTACAAAATAGCGCAGGCCACCTCACCCGACGGACTGCATTGGAACCGAGACGGAAAACACATCATTGAATCCAAGTTGGATGAAAATGAATGCCAGGCGCTGCCCACCGTGATATTTCATGCGGGGAAATACCATATGTATTTCTGTTACCGCGAAGCCCATGGCTTTCGCAAGGAGAGCGGCCGCGGCTATCGCCTGGGTTACGCGTACTCCTTGGATCTGATCCACTGGGTGCGTGACGATGCCAATGCTGGCATTGATCTTTCCGACGAAGGCTGGGATTCAGAAATGCAGTGCTACCCACATCTTTTCGAATGCGATGGGAAAATATACCTCATCTACAACGGCAATGAATTTGGCCGTCGAGGATTTGGCCTGGCTGTACTGGAGAATTGAAAATGACGAATGTGCGCGATTACAACCGTGAGTTGAATGACAAGAACAATGCGACGCATGAGAAATATGCGTACAGCTTTGACTTTGATGTCATGCACCCTTACATGATCAAGGCTTTCTCGCCCTATTTCAAGAAGGGCAATCTCCTTGAACTCGGTAGCTACCAGGGGCAATTTACCGAGCGCCTGCTGCAGCATTTTGAGGATGTGACCTGCGTGGAGGCATCCTCCGATGCAATTGCGATTGCCCAAGAGCGTCTGGGAAATCGGATCCAGCAATTCGAGGGCATGTTTGAAAATATCGACCTGCCACGCCAGTACGACAATATCGTGATGACCCATGTACTGGAACACCTCGATGATCCGGTCCAGGTCTTGCAGCGGGTGAACCATGAATGGCTCAGTGAAACAGGGCGGTTTTTCCTGGTCTGCCCCAATGCCAATGCGCCCTCGCGCCAGATTGCCGTCAAGATGGGGCTGATCTCGCACAATGCGGCAGTGACCCCGGCCGAAGCCGAGCACGGCCACCGGATTACCTACGCGCTGGATACGCTGGAGCGCGACGCCTCTCGCGCCGGACTGCGTGTCGTCCATCGGTCGGGCATCTTCTTCAAGGCTCTGGCCAACTTCCAGTGGGACCGCCTGTTGCAAACCGACATTATTTCCAAGGAATACCTGGAAGGCTGCTACCAGCTTGGCCAGCAGTACCCCGATCTCTGTTCCAGCATCATGCTGGTGTGCGAGCGCGGCAGCCGCTAGGCATCACGCGGCCAACGGTACGGGGTGGGCAACGCATGCCGTCAGGCGCCCTGCAGGCCGCGACCACTGCACACGGGCCACGGCATTGCCCACGCGTTCACGCTGTGCTGCCGTCATCCCTAAGAAGAAGGGCAATCCCAGCAAGGTATCGGCCAGTTGGTGGGCCACGGGCGTCGGCAGTGCCAGACAACGCGAATGCAGTGCCGGCATATGCTCCAGCAAAGGCTGGTACCACCGGCGCACGGTGATTTTTTCCTGTGCGCAGATCTGCTCCAGTTGGCTGCGAATGTGTGCGCTGGGCAGCCGCGGGCACAACAATGTGGGCGCCTTCAGCGGCCCACCCGTACCATCGCCCTGCCACTGCAGGTTGTGACCGCTGCACTGGTTCAGGAATTGCATTAAATCGGCCTGGAGCGCCTTGCGATCCTGCGCATGGCGCTCCCACTGCTGCAGCGAAGCCAAGCCTACCGCAGCATGGTACTCGCTCATCTTGGCATTGGTTCCTGCGCCGGCCAATGTGCCGACAGGCACCCCTGCCGTCGGCTCCAGGTTGATACCGAAATTGGAAAGCTGCCGCACCTTGGTCGTAAGCCCAGGTCGGGAGGAAACCACCAGGCCGCCTTCGATCGCCGGCATGCTTTTCGTGGTGTGGAGGCTGAAAACCAGCGTACCCTCTCCGTTGTGCAACCACTGGCTTCCGTAGGCAGCAGCGGCGTCGATCACCACGGGCAAACCGGTCTGCGCTTCAAACTGCTGCCATGCCTGCATGTCATGCGGCATGCCAAAGGTCGCCACAGGCACCACCGCAGCGACCGGCATGGAGGCATGGGCGGCACTGGCAATATCAGGGGTCAGCATCCAGCTGTCTGCATCCACATCGGCCAACACAGGGACATGGCCTGCACGCAGCACGGCGGTGGCCGTTGCGACAAAAGTGAAGGACGGCAGCAAAATCCGCGACCCTGCAGGAAGATCCAGGGCCTGCAGCACCAGCTCCAACCCCAGGGTGGCATTGGCGACTGTGGTGACCTGTGCGCCCGCGACTTGAAATTGCGTTGCAAATGTCGCTTCCAGCTCGCACACCAATGGCCCGAAATTGGAGTAATGGCGCGCAGCATGCATGCGCTCCAGCCAAGGAAGAAGCTCATGCGGTGCGGGCACACAAGGCACCAGCAGAGGAATTGGCTCAGGCATATCTACTCCTGTGGGAACGGCATGCGCCGCAGTCATGGGGCACGTCCTTCGGCAAGGGCCATCTCGGCGTCGACGTCCACATCCAGGCTCAAATCGCGCTTGTCTCCGCGCAACCAGTTGAGCCACATGATGCGGAAGCTTTTCTCCACGTCGGCCGCATAAGCGGCGTAGTCCATGAAAATGCTGGAGCCCATATGTGCGCGAATGTTTTCACGCTGTACGTACAACCGCTCCGGGTCAGCCATCAAACGCATGGCAATCTGCACATACTCCTCTTCGGTCTGTGCAATCTCCGCCTCCAGCCCCAACTCACGCAGCACATAGGCACTGCAGGCGTCCACCCCCCGTTCAGCGTCCAGGGTAACGACAGGCATCCCCATCCACAAGGAATGCAAGGTGGTCGTACCGCCGGATATGGGAGCCGTATCCAGCATGATGTCGGCAATATGCCCCACTTCCATGAAATGGTGCAGTGGCTGTTGGTGCATCACCGATACCCGGTCCAGCGGAAATCCCGCCGCTTCCACACGCGGCTGCATATCGGCCTGGGCGGCATCGGCATCCCCCTCCTTGACCATGATGATGAGCCGCGCATCCGTGCGCTCATGGAGAATGCGGGCCCACAGCCGCAACATCTGGTCGGTGATCTTGGCCGAACTGTTGGGCGATACCAGCGTCGGATAGCCATTGCGCACCATCGGCGGGACTTCGCACAAGGGCGAGTAGGAGGGAGGCTCGTAGCAGGCCGACGCCTGCAGCTGAAACAGTGTTTCCGAGTAGTACGGAGCCAGGGAAGGGGGTACCAAACCAGATGCCACTAGGCGGTAGTCCATCGCCTTCATGCCCAATGGCTGGATATAGCCCACCCATGTCACCTGGACAGGAGCCGCTCTCTGCGCGAACACTCCCAACCTGTGCCCATGTGTAAAGCCTGACAAATCGACCAGCACATCGATTTCATCATCCCGGATTTTTTGATGGAGCTCCTTGTCGGAAAGCGCCATCACGTCTTCCCAATACCGGACATGCATTCGCAGTTGCGGCGTGAAGTGGTCCCAGGGCCCGTTGGAGTACACATGGATCTCATACTCCTCATGGTTATGAAACTTCAGTACGGGCTGCATGAAAAACGCTACCGAATGCTCCCGGAAGTCGGCAGTGACGTAACCGATCTTCAGCTTTTTCCGGGGACTGCGATCCCGCACCACCAGGGGCTTGGCCTTGCGTGTAAGCGGATCGGCAAAGCGGCGCCCCCAATCCTGGGCCACCTTCAGTGCCACCTCCGGACTGCGGGAGGAATGGGAGTGGATATAAGCGCGCAGCAGCCACGCGTTGTTTTCGGAAGAGCGCTTGCACGCCTCATCCACCATCTGACAGGCTTGCTCCCGCCGGCCAATGCTGAACACCGCCAGCGCCAGCAACTGGTGGGCGCCCGGCACCCGTTCATCCAGCGCAATCGCCGTTTCCAGCGCCCCGATGGCAGCCGACCAATTCGACATCCGCACATAAACCACACCGATTGCTACCCACAGGTGGGCACTCATCACATGGTCCTTGGCCAGGCACATGAGCTCGGTCAGCGCCGGCAGGAACTTGTTCTGCCCGATCAGCCTGACATTGATGTCATGCAGCACATGGGAGAGGGCCGGCGCCGGCTCGGAAGCAACCACAGCTTGGTCAAGCGTTGTCATATAGCAAGTGATGAAAGAAATCGAAATATCTGTTGACCAGAATACACTTCTAGCCTAGCCAAGTCTCCCTCGATAAGATCCTCCCCAAGCGCCGAAGATGCGCATTTTTCCGCCGCTTCTTCCCCCTTAGCTCGGCCTGCTGACTGACAGAATCCTCCCCATGCTTGTCCTCATCGGTTACCTCGTGGCCTTCGGCTGCATCTTCGGTGTCTACGCCCTGCACGGTGGCAATATGTCCGTGCTGGCCAAGGCGCTGCCTTTTGAAATGGCCACCATTGGTGGCGGGGCGTTTGGCGCCTTCATCGTGAGCAATCAGCCCAAGGTGCTGAAGGCCACGGCTGCCGCCATTCCGCTGGCCATCAAAGGCTCCAAGTACACCAAGGCCCGGTTCATGAGCCTGCTGGCCCTGCTGTATGACCTGCTGCAGAAGGCCCGCAAGGAAGGCCTGATGGCCATCGAATCCGACGTGGAAGAGCCCAACGAATCGCCGCTGTTCCAGAAGTACCCCGACATCCTGGCCGACCACCACCTGGTGGAGTTCATCACCGACTACCTGCGGATGATGGTCTCTGGCAACCTCAATTCGCACGAAATTGAGACGCTGATGGAGAACGAGATCGAGGCCCACCACCAGGAAAACCACCGCCCTGTTGCAGCCTTGCAACGCCTGGCGGGTGCGCTGCCTGCCTTCGGTATCGTGGCCGCCGTGCTGGGAGTGGTGAACACCATGGGCTCCGTGGGCCAGCCCCCGTCCGTGCTGGGCGGCATGATCGCTTCCGCCCTGGTGGGGACCTTCCTCGGTATCTTGCTGGCCTATGCGCTGGTGGAACCGCTGGCCGGCGTGATCGAACAGATTTTCCAGGACGGCTCCAAGGAGCTGGAATGCGTGAAGTGCACGCTGATCGCCAGCATGCAAGGCTACAACCCGCCCACGGCCATTGAATTCGGCCGCAAGGTGCTGTTCTCGACCGAACGACCCGGCTTTGTGGAGCTGGAAGAGCACGTCAAGGGCCAGAAGTAAGCCTCCAGCGGTAAAGAAGAAGGCCCACGCACATGGCAACCGAAAAAAAACTCCAGCCCATCATCATCAAGCGCGTCAAGAAAGCCGCCCACGGCGCGCATGGCGGTGCCTGGAAGATTGCCTACGCTGACTTCATGACGGCCATGATGGCCTTCTTCCTGCTGATGTGGCTGCTGGGCTCGACGGCCAAAGGCGATCTGCAGGGGATTGCGGCCTATTTCAATTCGCCGCTGAAGGTCTCGATGGCCGGCGGCGACGGCTCGGGCAACAGCTCCAGCATCATTCCCGGCGGTGGCAACGACCTGGCCAAGGTGCACGGTCAGATCCGCCGCTCCGACGCGGACGAAAACAACGACCGCCGCAAGATGGACAGCACATCGCGCCAGATCCGCGCGCAGCAGGATGCCCAGCGCATCAAATCCCTGCGCGCCAAGATCGACGCCATGATCAGCAGCAATGCCACGCTGAACGAATACAAGTCGCAGATCCGCATCGACGTCACCCCCGACGGCCTGCAGATCCAGATTGTGGACGAACAGAACCGCCCCATGTTCGACATCGGCAGCGCCATCCTCAAGCCCTATATGCGCGACATCCTGCGCGAAGTGGGGACGGCCATGGGCGGGGTGGAAAACCGCATCAGCCTGGCCGGCCACACCGACGCCGCCCCTTATGGCAACGGCCAGCGGGGTTACAGCAACTGGGAACTCTCTTCCGACCGCGCCAATGCCTCGCGCCGCGAATTGGTGTCATCCGGCATGCCTGACGACAAACTGGCCCGCGTGGTGGGCCTGGCGGCCAGCGACCTGCTGTACCCGGACCAACCGCGCGCGCCCCAGAACCGCCGCATCACCATCACCGTACTGACCCATGAGGCCGAAGAACGGCTGTTGGGCAAACATGCGGTCAAGGAACCTATTGAACCTGCCGATAAGCAGGACAATCCTGTACCGGGCACGCCATCTTTGTGACAATTTGTCGCTTAGTATGCGCACCGGCACATCATTGATAACAGAGCTATTTCGACCGAAAGGGTCCTCACGTGGCCAATCCCCTTCGCTTTTTGATCGTTGACGACTTCTCCACCATGCGCCGTATCGTGCGCAACCTGCTCAAGGAAAGCGGCTTCACCGAAGCCGATGAGGCCGAAGATGGCGTGGTAGCCCTGCACAAGCTGCGCAACAGCAAGTTTGACTTCGTGGTGACCGACATCAACATGCCCAATATGAACGGGTTCCAGTTGCTGACCGAAATCAAGGCTGACGAGAAGCTCAAGCACCTGCCGGTGCTGATGGTGACCGCCGAAGCCCGCAAGGAAGACATCGTGGCGGCCGCCCAGGGTGGCGCTGCCGGTTACATCGTCAAGCCTTTCACCAAGGCCACACTGGAAGAAAAAGTCAATCTGGTGCTGAAAAAGATGGGGATGTAAGCCCATGGACGAAGCGCCGAATACACCTCTCCCCGGCGGTTACGACCAGGGGGATGTGCACAACAAGCTGGGCCTGCTGACCCGGCAGTTGCACGATTCGCTGCGAGAACTTGGCTATGCCGACCGTCTCCGGGGCTCCGTGGATGCCCTGCCGGACGCCCAAAGCCGCCTGACCTACATCGCCCGCCTGACTGGCGAAGCGGCGGAAAAGGTGCTGGGCATTGTGGATACGGCCAAGGACGAACACAGCCAGATCGTGGAGCAGACGCAGAAAATGCGTGAGGCCTTGGTGGCCGATCCCGTGGCGGCCGTGGCCAAAGGCCATGTGATGAACCACCTGGAAGCCATGGATGCGGCCAACGCCCGCCTGGACAGCCGCCTGACCGAAATCATGATGGCCCAGGACTTCCATGACCTGACCGGCCAAGTGATCGCCAAGGTGGTCAAGCTGACGTCCAGCCTGGAAGAGCAGCTGGTCGAGCTGCTGCTGCAGACGGCCCCCATGCACAGCGCTCCGGCTGCGGCGGCGGTGTTGGCGACCGTCCCGGAGGTGGTGGAGCCTGCTGCACCGGCTGCCGAGTTCACGGCCGACGGCCACCCGGCGCTGCAAGGCCCGGTGGTAGACCCGGACAACACGCCCAACGTGGTCACCTCCCAGTCGGAAGTGGACGACCTGCTGGCCAGCCTGGGCTTCTGAGCCGCGGCGGCACCGCCGCCCGGTTTGTCCCTCCCTCGGCCGGGTTCGGCCATGCGCCCCCCGGTGGCCGCGCCGCGAAGCACCACTACCGCTTACCCGGATGACGGGGTGCAGCAACGCGCAAAGCGCTTGTTGGGGAAGCCGTCGGCACGCCCATGCCTGCCGGCGCTAGCAGACTCCAGCGGTTTTTCGGCATCCGCTATCCGGGAATAACGCGCCCCCGACCCCGCTTTTCACGGCATCGCCGCCCACCCCGCTGCGGACAATGGCATGGACATTCCCCCATGCCGCCATGGAATCCAGCCAAGACAAAAACCTACCCGCTACCGAGCGAAAACTGCAGAAGACCCGCAAAGACGGTCAGGCTGCACGCTCCCGCGACCTCGGTCACCTGACGGTGATGGGTGTCGGCGCGCTGGCGGTGCTGGCAGGCGGTCCTTCCCTGGTCGGCCACATGCACGAAGCCATGGCCCGCCAGCTGTCCTTCAACGCCAGCACCATCCTGTCGCCCCAGCTGATGGTGGAGCGCCTGGTGGACATGTCCATCCTGGCTCTGACGGCGGTGCTGATTCTGGGGGTGCTGATTTCGGCCGCCTCCATCATTTCCGGTGTGCTGGCCGGTGGCTGGGTGCTCAGCTTCAAACCCATCACCCCCCAGTTCAACCGCATCAACCCGCTGTCGGGCATCAAGAACCTGGTGTCCATGCAGCAGCTGGTCACGGCCGCCAAGAACGTGCTGCTGACCATCGTGCTGGCCTTCGTGGGCTGGTTCTATCTGCGCTCCGGCATTCCCGAGCTGGCCACCCTGCCCCTGCAGCCCAGCCGCTCGGCCCTGTCCAAGGTGGGCGACTGGATTGCCGGCGGCATGGCCTTGATGCTGGTGGTGGTCTTCATGGTTGCCATCATCGATGTGCCGCTGCAGAACTTCCTGTTCAAGCGCCGCCTGAAGATGAGCCACCAGGAAGTCAAGCAGGAACACAAGGAATCCGAAGGCAGCCCCGAAGTGAAGGGCAAGATCCGCCAGAAGCAGCGCGAGATGGCGCACCGCGCCTCCGTCTCCCGCGTGCCCAAGGCCGACTTCGTGGTCACCAACCCCACCCACTACGCCGTGGCCCTGCGCTACGACGAAGTCACCATGGCCGCCCCCCAGGTGATCGCCATGGGCGCCGATCTGGTGGCACTGAAGATCCGCGAAGTGGCCAAGGCCCACGACATTCCAGTGCTCGAATCGCCCATGCTGGCCCGCGCGCTCTACGCCAACGCCGAACTCGACCAGGCCATCCCGTCCACGCTGTACACCGCCGTGGCCCAGGTGCTGGCCTATGTCTACCGTCTCAAGGCCTCGCTGCGCGGCGAAGCCCCGCCCCCGGGTGAACTGGTGCAACCGCCGGTCCCGCCTGAACTGGACCCGCACACCAAGCTGCGCACCGCCCCTGAATCCACCACGGAAAGCACCGCACCATGAGCACCGCAATGATCAAGAACATCCAGCAGATGGCTGGCAAGCATGGCAATGCGCTGCAAGGCATGTCGGCCCCGATTCTGGTGATTGCCATCCTGGCGCTGATGGTGCTGCCCATTCCGCCCTGGCTGCTGGACACCTTCTTCACGCTGAACATCGCCATTGCATTGATGGTGATGATGGTGGCGGCCTACATGATCAAGCCACTGGACTTTGCGGCCTTCCCCTCGGTGCTGCTGCTGACCACGCTGATGCGCCTGTCGCTGAACGTGGCCTCCACCCGGGTGGTGCTGATGGAAGGCCATACCGGCCCCGGCGCGGCGGGTGCGGTGATCGAGGCCTTCGGCCACTTCCTGATCGGTGGCAACTTTGCCGTGGGTCTGATCGTGTTCGCCATCCTGGTGGTGATCAACTTCGTGGTGATCACCAAGGGTGCCGAGCGGATTGCCGAAGTCTCGGCCCGCTTCACCCTGGACGCGATGCCCGGCAAGCAGATGGCCGTGGATGCTGACCTGAACGCCGGCCTGATCGACGAAGCCGAAGCCAAGCGCCGCCGTGCCGAAGTGGGCGAAGAAGCCAACTTCTTCGGCTCCATGGACGGTGCCTCCAAGTTTGTGCGCGGCGATGCCGTGGCCGGTATCCTGATTCTGGTGATCAACATCATCGGCGGCTTCATCATCGGCATGGCCCAGCACGGCCTGTCGGCGGGTGACGCGGCCAACAGCTACATCCTGCTGGCCGTCGGTGACGCGCTGGTCGCCCAGATTCCCGGCCTGCTGATCTCCGTGGCCTCGGCGATGGTGATCTCCCGCGTGGGCAAGGACGGCGACACCGGCAAGCAGATTGCCACCCAGATGTTTGCCTCGCCCCGTGCGCTGGGCATCACTGGCGCCATTCTGGTGCTGCTGGGTCTGATCCCCAACATGCCCCACGTCGTGTTCCTGGCCATGGGCTCGGCTTTCGGCTACGCCGCCTGGCTGGCCCACCGCAAGCAACAGCAAAAGACCGAACAGGCAGCCGGCGCCACCCAGAAGCAGGCCGCCGTGGCCGCCACCCAGCAAGACAGCGAAGCCACCTGGGACGATCTGCAGCCCGTGGACCTGCTGGGCCTGGAGCTGGGCTACCGCCTGATTGCACTGGTGGACAAGAACCGCCAGGGCGACCTGCTGACCCGCATCAAGGGTGTGCGCCGCAAGTTTGCCCAGGAAGTGGGCTTCCTGCCCCCCGCCGTGCATGTGCGCGACAACCTGGAGCTCAAGCCCAGCGCCTACCGCATCACCCTGCGTGGCGTGATGGTGGGCGAAGGCGAAGCCTTCCCCGGCATGTACCTGGCCATCAACCCGGGCGGCATCAGCACGCCGCTGATCGGCACCCCCACCACCGACCCCGCATTCGGACTGCCGGCCCACTGGATCGATGAGCGCCAAAAGGAAGCGGCGCAAATGGCCGGTTTTACCGTCGTTGATTCGGAAACCGTGATGGCGACGCATTTGTCACACTTGATGCAAGTCCAGGCTTCCAAGCTGCTCAGCCGCACTGAGGTGCAGCAGCTGGTGGAGCATGTTGCCAAGTTGGCACCCAAGCTGATCGAAGAAGTCATTCCCAAAATGGTGTCCATCACGACGTTCCAAAAAGTGCTCCAGCTGCTGCTGGAGGACTCGGTGCACATCCGTGACATCCGCACCATCATCGAAACGCTGGCAGAGCATGCTGGCTCGACCCAGGACCCCATGGAACTGGCCCGCCGCGTGCGCATTGCGCTGTCGCCCGCCATCGTCCAACAAATTTACGGCCCGACCCGCGAACTGAACGTGATCGCCATCGAGCCCGGCCTGGAACGCCTGCTGGTCCAGGCCCTGGCCAACCCCGCAGCGCCTTCGCTGGACCCCGGCGTCGCCGATGTCCTGACCCAGCGCGCCGCCGAAGTGGCCAACCGCCAGGAAGAAATGGGCATGCCCGCCTGCCTGCTGGTTCCCGACTCCATTCGCAACACCATTGCCAAGTTGGTGCGCCGTGTCGCTCCTCGACTGCAGGTGCTCGCCCACAGCGAGATCCCCGAAACGCACACCATCCGCATTGGTCCCATTCTTAAAGGTGCATCCGCATGAACATCCAACGCTTTAACGCCCCCACCTCCCGTGAGGCCCTGGCCAAAGCGCGGGCCGTCTTTGGGGAAGGCACACTGATCCTTGCCAACCGCGCCACCTCGACCGGTGTGGAAGTCATGGCCACATCGGAAGACGGCCTGGGCAAGCTGGACCAGGGCAACCGCACCAGCAACCGCCTGCAGGCAGCCATCCAGGCCCGCGACGCCGAAGAGACCCGCCCTCCCAAGGCGCTGCAGGCATCGGCCAAGCAATCCGTGGCGGAAGACACCGAACAGCTGAGCATGAGCACCCTGTCCTTCCAGGACTATGTGCGCGAACGCATGCTGCGCCGCCGCGGCCCCGACGCCCAGATGGAAGAAGAAGTGCCGGCACTGCCCACTTTTGCCCGCAAGAACCGCCTGGATGCGGTGCGCGACACCGCACCACTGCCCACCACCCCCACGGTGGTCAAGCACAACCCGCTGCGCGGCATGGCGATTGAACTGCCGGTCGAGGCGCGCAAGCCCGCCCCGGCCGCCCCTGCACTGAACACCCAGGTGATGGGCGAGCTGCAGTCCATGAAGGACCTGATTGAAGAGCGCTTCAACACCCTGTCGTGGCTGAACCAGACGCGCCAGAGCCCGCTACACTCGAACCTGATGGTCAAGCTGATCCGCGCCGGCTACTCGCCCACGCTGGGCCGCACCCTGCTGGAGCGCATGCCCCAGAACGCCGGCCCGGCCGAAGCCCTGAAGTGGCTGATGAACGTGCTGGAACGCAATCTGCACACCGACGCCAAGCAGGCCTCCATCTACGAAACCGGTGGCGTGTTCGCCCTGGTGGGCTCCACCGGCGTGGGCAAGACCACCACGGCCGCCAAGCTGGCCGCCCTGGCTGCGCAGGTCCACGGCGCCCACAATGTTGGCCTGATCACGCTGGACACCTACCGCGTCGGCGGCCACGAACAGCTGCGTGCCTACGGCCGCATGCTGGGTGTGGTGGCCCACCTGGCCCATGACAAGGCCGCGCTGCAAGACCTGCTGAGCCTGCTGTCCGGCAAGAAAATGGTCCTGATCGACACCACCGGCGTGGCCCCGCGCGATCCGCGCAAGGACGACATCCTGGACGTGCTGGACCTGCCGGGCGTGCAACGCCTGCTGGTAGTCAACGCCGGCAGCCAGGGCGATACGCTGGACGAATCGCTGGGCGCCTTCAAGCGCAACGGCTGCAAGCAGACCATCCTGTCCAAGGTGGACGAAGCCGTGAAGCTGGGCCCGGCCCTGGACGCCCTGGTGCGCCACCAGATGCAGCTGCGCGGCATCACCAACGGCCAGCGCGTGCCCGAAGACTTCGAGCGCGCCAACGCCCAGGAACTGATCGCCTCGTCGATGCGCGCCCACACCCGTTCGGCCTTCGACCCCTCGGCCCTGGATCTGGACTTCTTCTTTGCGGAATCGCCCCGCAGCGCCGGAGGCCTGCATGCTTGAGAGCAGCAGCCACCAAGGTTCCGGCCTGCAGTGGCAGGCCGCCGCCAACCCGCTGCGCGTGCTGAGCGTGCTGCCCGGCGGTGATCTGGCAGGTACCCAGGCCCTGTGGAGCGCCTGCACCCACCTGCAACAACAGGGCTATCCGGTCATCGTGCTGGACGGCACCGAGCAGGAAACGGCCGATGCGCCGGGCCTGCAGGATCTGCTGCAGCCCCACAGCGGCAGCGGCTTTGGCGCCCTGCCCGTGGGCACCGAAGGCGCCCACAGCGTGGCTACCCTGCCGGCCGCCCGCGGCCTGCTGCAACTGGCCCACCGTGCCCGCCAGCAAGGCTGCCGCGCCCTGGACCTGCTGCACCGCCACTTGCGCAACCATGCGCTGGTCATCATCATTGCCCCGGAACAGATCCTGAGCCCGGTGCTGCACGGCGCCAGCCAGTCCCCGCTGCTGATGGTGCCCTCCCAGGGCCGCAGCGTGCTGCGCAGCTACCGCGCGCTCAAGCACATGCTGATGCACACGGGACTGACCGCCAAGCTGGTTTCCATGTCGCCGGACACCGGGTTCGCCCGCAATCTGCAGGCCGTGGTGCAGTGCGCCATGCACCACCTGCATGTCGAGCCCCTCGTCATGCAACTGAACCCCGATAACCCCCGGCAACTGCAGCGCTGGTCGCTACAATGCTTGGAGCAAGCCGAAGCGGTGGGAATGCCGCAGCAGGCCGCCGCCCAGCCTACCGATTGGAGCCATTGACCCGATGTACACCGCCCATGGCCAGCTTGATCGTGACGCGCTGATCCGCCAGCACGCCCCGCTGGTGCGTCGTATTGCGCACCATATGATCGCCAAGCTGCCTCCGAACGTGGAACTGGACGATTTGATCCAGGTGGGCATGATCGGTCTGGCCGAAGCGCTGTCGCGCTACGAAAGTGCCCAGGGCGTGCAATTTGAGACCTTTGCCAGCCAGCGCATCCGCGGCGCCATGCTCGATGAGCTGCGCGAGAGCGACTGGATGAGCCGCAGCTCGCGCAAAGGGCAGAAAGACATCGAAGTCACCATCCGCCGCCTGGAGCAGCGGCTGGGCCGCACGCCCCGCGAGTCTGAAATCGCCGAAGCCATGGACCTGCCGCTGGACGAATACCAAAGCCTGCTGGGCAAGGTGCGCGGCACGCAGCTGTTCTACCTGGAAGACCTGTCCCCCGGCCAGGATGACGACGAAGGCTATCTGGACCGCTATGTGGCCGACAGCAGCAGCGACCCCATGGCCATGCTGCGCGACCACCGGCTGCGCACCGCCCTGGTGCAAGCCATCGAAGGCCTTCCGGAGCGCGAGAAATACGTGATGGGCATGTACTACGAGCACGACATGAATCTCAAGGAGATTGCCGCCGTGCTGGAAGTCACCGAGTCCCGTGTCTGCCAGCTGCACAGCCAGGCCATCGCCCGCCTGCGCACTAAAATGCGCCCCCACTGAACACCCCGTCCCTTGGGGGAGCGCTTGCATTGCAGTCCAATGCAGCAAGCTGCCCCACCTCAAAACGAACTCCAGCCATTGAACAGGCTGAAGCAACCGCCCACAAAAAAGCCAGCGCATGCGCTGGCTTTTGCGTTTTCAGGAGCAGAGAGCGTCAGCCGCTGATGTGGTAAAGCTTGGAAACCGCCGCCCGTCCGCCTTGCGGTGCGGCCGTCGACGCCATCTCCCCGTAGGTGTGGCCATCGCGTTGCTGCGGCACCAGGACCTGGGCCTGCTGTGCCGTGATGGCGCCCATGCGCACCAGATGTTCGCGCTGCAGGGCCAGGGTCTGGGAGATCACCTGCATGCGCTGGCGCAATGCCGGGGTGAACTGCTCCGGCGTGAAATTCTGCGCCAGACCGGAAAAAGCCACCATACAGCTGCGCAAGCGCTCACTCACCACATCGGGAGCGGGCACACCTTCCTGGCCGGTCAACGAGGCGGCCATCAGCTGGACCTGGCTTTCCACATGGTTCAAGGCTTCTTCAAGTTGCATAGCGCGATATTCCGTCCGTCAGAAAATGGATGCATTGTGCGGCACCGGGCCAGAAATGCCAAAGCCCGCCGATGCAGGTCTGCCGAAGGTCGGAAGGCAGAACATGCAAGAGCGGGCCGCAGCCGCCGGTGGGCGAAGATCTCAGCGGGAGACAGGGCGCAGGAAGTCGCTGGCATCGCCCAGCAGCTTGTCGGCCACGGCGCCGGCATTCACCGAGAACGTGCCGTTGGCAATGGCTTCACGCATGGCGCGCACCTTGGCAACATCAATGTCGCCTTGGTTTTTGGCATTCACATCGAGTGAACGCGCCGAATCCGACACCGTCACCGGCACGCCGGCCGCGGCGGTCTGGGTGGTGCGCTGCAGGGCTTCACCGGCCGTACCGGCCTTTTTGTCTGCCGCGGCTTGAATCTGGGTTTGTTGCAGCTGTGCCAGCCGCTCTGCGTTTTGTCCGACCTTCATGTGTGCTCCAGTGCCCGCTTGCGGGCTTGATATCCAGTCTATCGGCGGGGTGCCGGAAAACTTGAGTGTTTCTTTTCGAAACGGCGTCAACCTACTGGTTGACGACGACTTCCCCTCTCGCATTGACCGTACCGGAGACAATCCGGCCATTATCCATGCGAACGCGTACGGCTTGCCCCTGCCCTCCGGCAGAAAGTGCCTGGCCAGACGAAGTCACTTGAAATCCTGTGCCGCCAGCCACCACTTTGACCGGCGATCCCGCCTTGAACAGCTGCGGCGCCCGGACCATGCCCTGTCGCAGGGTCTGCCCTGAACTCAGGGAGCGGGCCGCGCTCTGCCCGACCCAGTCGTCCGGCAAGGCGATCACGGCGGCCGTTTCCGCCGCCCAGTCCACCTCGGACTGCATGGCGTCCTGGGGACTCAGCACGTCCCCCAGGGTGACATTGTTGGTCAGCACCCAGGCAGGACCCCAGGCCTTGACCGTGACAGGCATGAACACATTCCACAGGCGACTGCCTTCCAGGCAGCGGATACCGATGCGGGTACGCCCCCACAGCTTGGAGCCGTTGGGCAGATAAGGCTCCATGCGGGCGCACGGCGCCAGATTCAGGCGGGGATCCAGTCTGCCCAGCTCCACCTCCAGGCGCAAAGGCATTTCCTGCGGCGAAGCGCTGCCTTGCGCCAGCGCGTTGTTCAGCCATTGCTGGCTGACCTGCTCCACGCTCTGAGCGTGCACTGACACCGCTGCCAGCGCGCACGCCGCCGCCAGCACGCCCTGCTTGCGGCAGAAAGTGGCGACAGAGACGGCAGCACGGCGGGCAATGGACATCAGGAACAGGCTTTCATATCAGACAGCCCCGAACCCTTTCGAGGCGATGCCAGCAATGTAGAGCCAGATGCCTGCGCGCAAACCCTGGAACTGCCGGCCCAACCCCCAGTTCTTCGCGCTTTAGAAAAACCACCCGATTTCCATAATCAGCCCACTTCCTGCGTCCTGTCGATGCATGGATGCCATCTATTGCAAGCGAGAGGAACACATGCTCGACAAAATGACCGGCGGATTGAATTTCCACAGCAACGCACTGGTGCTGCGCGCCGAGCGTCAGCGCATGCTCTCCAGCAATATCGCCAATGCCGACACACCGGGCTACGTGGCCCGCGACTTCGACTTTGGCAAGACCCTGCGTGAGGCCACCGAACAGCCCACCGCCCAGATGCAGCAGCAGCGCGCCGGCAGCGTCAGCCACGCCCAGCACATTCCGCTGCCTGCCGCCAAAACCGGGCACAACCAGGATTCCACGCTGGGCTACTCCATCGCCTCGCAGCCCAGCATGGACAACAACACCGTGGACCTGGACCGCGAACGCGCCAACTTCGTGGACAACTCCGTGCGCTACGAAGCCACGCTGCGTTTCCTGAACGGCTCGTCCAAGACCATGCTCAGCGCCATCACCGGCCAGTAATCCACGCACCGCCAGGAATAGGAACCCACCATGTCCATGTTCTCCATCTTCAGCGTCTCGGGCAGCGCCATCAGCGCCCAGTCGCAACGCCTCAACGTCGTGGCCTCCAACCTGGCCAACGTGGATGCCGTCGCCGGCCCCAACGGCGATGTCTACAAGGCCCGCGAAGTGGTCTTCCAGACCGCCCCCATGGGCAAGGACGGCTCGGCCGGCGTCAAAGTGGTAGGTGTGGAGGAAGACAACACCCCCGGCCGCCGCGTGCACAACCCGGAACACCCGCTGGCCGATGAACAAGGCTATGTGACCCACTCCAACGTCAATGCCGTGGACGAGATGGTCAACATGATTTCCGCTTCCCGTTCCTACCAGAACAACGTGGAAGTGATGAACACCGCCAAGACGCTGCTGCTCAAGACGCTGCAGCTGGGCCAGTAACCGCCCGCAGCACCAGAAAGTAGGACCCCATGATCAACGGCGTCAGCTCCAACAGCTCTTCTTCCTCTTCCAGCAGCTCCGGCGCGACCTCCGCGCAGGAAATGCAGGACAAGTTCCTGACCCTGCTGGTGGCCCAGCTGAAGAACCAGGACCCCACCAACCCCATGGACAACGCCCAGCTGACCTCGCAAATGGCGCAGATCAGCACGGTGAGCGGCATCGAAAAGCTCAACGACACCGTCTCCAGCGTGACCAGCCAGTTCAACCAGATGCAGATGCTGCAAGGCAGCAGCCTGATTGGCCACACTGTGCTGACCGAGGGCAATGGCCTGGCGGTGACCGAAGAAGGCCAAGCCACAGCCGCCTTCGAGCTGGCCGGCAAGGCGGCGAACGTAACCGTGACCATCACCAACGCCTCGGGCGAGCTGGTGGACACGGTCGAGATGACCGGCCTGGATGCCGGCCGCAACTACTTCACCTGGGACGGCAGCAAATACACCGGCGACAAGTCGCAGCTGCAATACAGCGTGAAGGCCTCCAACGCGGAAAGCACCGTCAAGGTCACGCCACTGACCGCCAGCAACGTCGTCGCCGCCACGGTGAGCAACGGCAAGCTGATGCTGGAGCTGGGCAGCGGTGCCACCGTCGACTACAGCGGCGTCAAGTCGGTCTTCTAAGACCGGGAATCACATCTCTTAGAGGAGCACACACCATGGGTTTTTATCACGGTCTCTCCGGCCTGAACGCCTCCAGCAAGAACCTGGACGTCATCGGCCACAACATCGCCAACAGCAACACCTCCGGCTTCAAGTCCTCGCGTGCCGAGTTCAATGAAATGGTGGCCAGCGCCATGGGCGCCGCCAGCGGCAGCAACGCCGGCATCGGCGTGAGCGTGGCCGCCGTGTCGCAGCAATTCAGCCAGGGCGTGATCGTTCCGACGAACAACGGTCTGGACATGGCCATCAACGGCGACGGCTTCTTCGTGGTCAACACCTCCAGCGGCATGGCCTACACCCGTTCCGGCAACTTCCAGCTGACCAAGAACGGCGAATTGCAGACCGTGAACGGCGACAAGGTCATGGGCTACACCGTGGACCCCCTCACCGGCCAGCGCAACAGCGTGGCCTTGACCGAGTTGACCTTCCCCACCGGCGCCCCCATTCCTGCCAAGCAGACCACCAGCGTGGCGGGCATCCTGAACCTGGATGCACGCGCCAACCTGGCGGCAGGCGATGCAACGGCCACGCCCCCCATCGAACCCACACCGCGCGCCACCTACGGCACCTCGCTGCAGGTCTATGACAGCCTGGGCGTGGCTCACCCTGCATCGGTGTACTTCGAGAAGACCGGCCCCAACAGCTGGGAGGTCTATGACAGCCTGACGGCCACCGACCCCATCGGCACGCTGACCTTCAACACCGACGGCACCCTGGCCAGCGCCACGCCCGCGCCCCCCGCAGCGCCCACCGACCCGTTCGAGCTGACCATCACCCCCACCACGGGTGCCGCCAGCCCCTTCGCGGTGAAGATGGACCTGAGCAAGGCCACCCAGTTCGGCAGCGCCTGGTCCGTGGCCAAGCTGACGCAGGACGGCTATGCCTCCGGCGAGCTGACCAGCGTCAACGTCTCCAAGGATGGCACGCTGATGGCGTCCTACTCCAACGGCGTCACCCGCGCCGAAGCCCAGATCGCCCTGGCCAAGTTCACGAACTCCCAGGGTCTGATCCCCGACGGCAACAACAACTGGCTCGCCTCCAATGACTCCGGCCCCGCCGTCTATGGATCGGCCGGCAGCGGCAGCTTTGGCGATATCCAGGGCAATGCGCTGGAAGAGTCCAACGTCGACCTGACGGCCGAACTGGTGAACATGATGACCGCGCAGCGTGCCTACCAGGCCAACGCCCAGACCATCAAGACCCAGGACCAGATCTTCTCGACCCTGGTCAACCTGCGCTAAGCGCAACCCGACACGCGCAACTAGGAGTTTGTAATGGACCGCATCATCTACACCACCATGACCGGTGCCAACGCCGCTGCCCAGCGGCAGGCGGTGCTGTCCAACAACCTGGCCAATGCCTCGACCACGGGCTTCCGTTCGGAAATGACCACATTCCGTTCGGTCCCCGTGCAAGGCCAGGGCTCCACCACCCGCGTGTTTGCGCTGGACGCCACGTCCGGCCACCTGGAAACTCCCGGCCCGGCCATGACCACCGGCAAGAACACCGACCTCATGGCCCGTGGCAACGCCTGGTTTGCCGTGCAGGGCATGGACGGCATGGAGGCCTACACCCGCAACGGCGCACTGGAAGTGACCGAGCAGGGTCAGCTGGTCACCGCCACCGGCCTGCCCGTGCTGTCCGATGGCGGCACGCCCATCGACATTCCCCAGAACGCCAAGCTCAACTTCGGTGCCGACGGCACCGTGGTGGCCACGCTGCCCAACCAGCCACCCATGAGCATAGGCCGCCTCAAGATGGTCACCCCCACGGCCGACCAGGCCATCAAGCGCAGCGATGACGGTCTGTTCCGTGGTGTGAACGGCGACCTACCCAACGACGGCAATGCCCGTCTGGTGGCCGGCACCCTGGAAGGCTCCAACGTGAACGCCGTCGAACAGATGGTGGGCATGATCGCCGCCTCGCGCCAGTTCGAGCAGCAGATCAAGATGCTGCAAACGGCCGAAAGCAATGACAAGACGGCCAGCCAGCTGCTGAGCATGAACGGCTGATCCACGCGCAGCCCACACACCGAATACGGAAGGAACCCTTGCCATGATGAATTCCCTGTGGATTGCCAAGACCGGCATGCAGGCCCAGCAGACCAACATGGACGTGGTCTCGCACAACTTGTCCAACGTCTCGACCACCGGCTACAAGCGCCAGAGCGCCGTGTTCGAAGACCTGATCTACCAGAACCTGCGCCAGGTCGGTTCCCAGGCCGACGAGCAAAACACCCTGCCCACCGGTATGCACCTGGGCCTGGGCGTGCGCACCGTGGCCACCACCCGCAACTTCACCCAGGGCACGCCGCTGGAATCCGGCAAGGACCTGGATGTGGCCATCAGCGGCGATGGTTTCTTCCAGATCCAGATGCCCGACGGCACCACGGCCTATACCCGTGACGGCACCTTCAGCAAGAACGGCACCGGCCAGCTGGTCACCGCCGGCGGCTACCCGCTGCTGGACGGCATCACCGTGCCGGCCAACGCCACCCGCCTGAGCATCAGCAAGACCGGCCTGGTGGAAGTGACGGTGTCCGGCAGCGCCACCCCCCAGCAGATCGGCCAGCTGAATACGGCATCGTTCATCAATCCCGCCGGCCTGGAGCCGCTGGGCGAGAACCTGTTCCGTGAAACCCCGGCCTCGGGCACGCCGCAGGCGGGCACACCCGGCTCCAACAATCTGGGCACGGTGATGCAGGGCTTTCTGGAATCGTCCAATGTGAACGTGGTGGAAGAACTGGTGGCCATGATCCAGACCCAGCGTGCCTACGAAATGAATTCCAAGGCCATCTCCACCAGTGACCAGATGCTGGCCAAGCTCTCGCAGCTCTGATTCTCAAGCTCTCTTATTAAGTGAGCTGCTTCAGCGCATCCAGCAAGGTTTTCAGGTGAAGTCCACCTTGAAAACCTTGTGGTGCTTGCTCCAGCCACTCCTGATTTTGCGAATGGAATACCTGCCATGACCACGCCCTCCCGTTTTTCGCTGCTGTCGCACCGCCCGACCCCTGGCCGCCCGCCCCTGCGCACCAGCATCTGGATCGGCGCCACCCTGGTCCTGAGCGGCTGCGCCTTCAACGATCCGCCGCCGGTGGAAATGGGTCTGCCCACCCAGCCGCTGACGGCCGCCGCCATCACCGCGCCCGCTCCGTCTGCGACCACGACCGGCAGCCTGTTCCAGAGCAACCGCTACCGCCCGCCGTTTGAAAACCGCAAGGCCCGCCTGGTGGGCGATATCGTGACCATTGCCATCACGGAAAAGGTCACGGCCAGCCAGAAGCAGTCGTCCAGCGTCAACCGCAGCAACGAGATGAACTCCAGCGTCAGCGCCATTCCGTTCATGAAGCCCGGCGCCAGCATTCTGGGCAAGCTCGGCGCCGGCATGGAAAGCGACAACAAGTTCTCCGGCGCCGGCGGCACCGAAAGCGCCAACGCCTTCACCGGCTCCATCACCACCACCGTCATCGATGTGCTGCCCAACGGCCACCTGATCGTGGCGGGCGAGAAGCAGATCGGCGTAAACCACAACGTCGATGTGCTGCGTTTCACCGGCACCGTGGACCCCTACATGCTGCAGCCCAACAGCGTGATTGCCTCCACCCAGGTGGCCAATGTGCGCGTGGAGTCGCGCAGCCGCGGCCAGCAGGGATCAGCCCAGTCAATTGGCTGGTTGTCCTCGTTCTTTTTGAACTTTATGCCGTTCTGATCCTCTCCAGAATTGGGCAGTATGAAAGTACTGTCCACACTTCCCAAGTTCCGCACAGCTCACGGCATTTTCCTGCTCGCTGCCTTGTGCGGCAGCATGCTGGCACCGCCCGCACAGGCCGTGCGCATCAAGGAAGTGGCTGCCGTGCAAGGCGTACGCAGCAACCAGTTGACCGGTTATGGCCTGGTGGTCGGCCTCGATGGCACGGGCGACCAGACCACGCAGATGCCCTACACCACGCAGACGCTGGCGAACTATCTCCAGCAAATGGGCATCACGCTGCCGGCGACTGCCAACATGAACAGTCTGCAGCTCAAGAACGTGGCGGCCGTGATCGTCACCGCCGAGCTCCCCCCCTTCTCCCAGCCCGGCCAGCAGATTGACGTGGTGGTGTCCTCCATGGGCAACGCCAAGTCGCTCAAGGGCGGCACGCTGATCGTCACCCCGCTGCGCGGTGCCGACGGCGAAATCTACGCGCTGGCCCAGGGCAATATGGTGGTGGGTGGTGCCGGGGCCTCCCAGGCCGGCTCCAAGGTCCAGATCAACCACCTGAGCGCCGGCCGCATTCCGCTGGGCGGCCAGGTGGAACGCGCCATCCCGACGCCGCTCAACGAAGGCAGCACCATCCGCCTGGGCTTGAACGCCTCGGATTTTCAGATGGCCAGCCAGGTCGTGAAGGCCATCAACAACCGCCACGGCGCGGGCACCGCGACAGCGCTGGATGGCCGTACCGTGGAAGTGCGCGCCCCCGAGCTGTCGGGCGCCCGGGTCAGCTTCATTGCCGACATCGAAGAGCTGACGCTGCAAAACAGCAAGCCGGCCGCCAAGGTGGTCATCAACGCCCGCACCGGCTCCATCGTGATGAACCAGGCCGTGACCTTGGGCCCCTGCGCCATTGCCCACGGCAACCTGGCCATCACCATCAATTCCACCCCCGTCATCAGCCAGCCAGGCCCGTTCTCGCAAGGCCAGACAGTGGTGGCGGAAAAAGCCTCCATCCAGGTCTCGCAAGAGCCGGGCAAGGTCATCAACATGCCCGCCTCGCCCCAGCTGTCCGACGTGGTGCGCTCCCTCAACGCCCTGGGGGCCACTCCCCAGGATCTGCTGGCCATCCTGCAGGCCATCAAGTCCGCCGGCGCACTGAACGCCGAACTGGAGGTGATATGAGCTCCCTCTCCTTCAACGCCCAGAACGCGCTGGTCAGCGACGTCCAGTCCCTCAACTCGCTCAAGACCCAGTCGAATGACCCCAAGGCCGCACGCGAAGCGGCCAAGCAGCTCGAATCGCTGTTCATGCGCGAGATGATCAAGAGCATGCGCGACGCGACCATGAAGTCGGGCCTGCTGGACAACTCGGCCACCAGCCTAGCCAACGACATGTACGACCAGCAGATGTCGGTCGCCATGTCCGGCATGCCCCGTGGCCTGAGCGATGCCATCACGGCCCAGATCTCGCGCTCCATCGGCAAGGACAACCTCGCAGCCGCCAATGTGACCGGCGAGCTGTCCAGCCTGCTGGGCGATGACAACGCCCTGGCGCAGCGCAACTTCAGCATGACGTCCACCCTCAGCTTTGCCAGCCAGAGCCGGGCCGCCACCAGCCTGAGCGGCAGCAGCTGGAGCAAGGGCAGCACCCCGGCGGTGGACGCCTATGCGCCGCCCCCCAAGGGACGCGACAGCTTTGTCCAGGCGCACCTGCCCTCCGCGCAGCGCGTGGCCCAGGAAAGCGGCATTCCCGCCAGCTTCATGGTGGGCCAGGCCGGCCATGAAACCGGCTGGGGCAAGAGCGCCATCCGCAACGCCGACGGCAGCAACTCCTTCAACCTGTTCGGCATCAAGGCCGGCAAGGGCTGGAACGGCAAGGTGGCCGAAGTCACCACCACCGAATACATCGACGGCGTGCCCCGCAAGGTCAAGGCCAAGTTCCGCGCCTACGACTCGTATGAAGAGTCGTTCCGCGACTACGCCCGCCTGATCACCGAGAACCCGCGCTACGAACAGGCCCAGAACGTGGCCAGCGCCGGCTCGGCCAATGCCTACGCCAAGGCCCTGCAGCAAGCGGGCTACGCCACCGATCCCCAATACGCCAACAAGCTGACCCGCGCCATCGAAAGTGCCGTGGCCGTGCAGCGCAGCAACCAAGCTTAAGGAAGCGCCAACATGAGCTTACTGAATGTCGGAGTCTCGGCCCTGACGGCCAACCAGGCTGCCCTACAGACCATCGGCCACAACATTGCCAACGTCAACACGCCGGGGTATTCGCGCCAGACCGTGGCGCTGCAGACCGTCGCCGGCCAGAACCGGGGCAACGGCTACATCGGCAACGGCGTGTCCGTCGCTACGGTGATGCGCAACTACAGCGAGCTGCTGAACAAGCAATCCAACGCGGCCAACGCCGCCAGCGCCGCCGATGCCGCACGCTCCCAGTCGCTGACGCAGATGCAGGACGTCTACGCCGGCGGTGACGCAGGCCTGGGTGCCGCCATCACCAACATGATGAATGCGTTTGCCGACCTGGAAACCTCGCCGACCGACTCCACGGCACGCAATGTGGTGCTCACCCGCATGTCCGAGCTGGCATCGCGCTTTCGCGCCTCCTCCACGGCGCTGGAAGAGCAGGACTACGTCACCAAGCAGCAGATCGGCAACGATGTGATCGTGGTCAACAGCCTGGCCACCCAGGTGGCCACGCTCAACACCCAGATTAGCCGTGCCCTGGCCGCCGGCCACAGCCCCAACGACCTGCTGGACCAGCGCGACCAGGTGGTCCGCGAGATCAACCAGTACGTCAAGACCACCCAGGTGGCGGCCGATGACGGCAGCATCAACCTGTTCGTGGGTGGCAGCCAGGCCCTGGTGCTGGGCGCCAGCGCCGCGCAGCTGAGCGTCAGCGAATCCACCAACTACCCCGGCAGCGGCAAGCTGTCGCTGTACTTCAGCCAGCCCAATGGCGAGAAGGTGGAACTGACGGCAGGCATGGTGGCGGGCGGCGAGATTGCGGGCCTGCTCAAGTTCAACAACGAAGATCTGGTCGAAGGGCGCAACCTGATGGGCCGCCTGGCGCTGTCCATCGGGACCGAGCTGAACAAGCAGAACCAGCTGGGCCTGACGCTCAGCGGCGTGCCCGGCACCGAATTGTTTGCCCTGCCCACCAGCATGCCGGGCTACAGCAACATCCCCGGCTATGACCTGGGAACGCCCTCGGCCTCGGTCGCGTTCACCGACACCCATGCCCTGGTGGCCTCGGACTACAAAATCGTGTTCGGTGCCAGCCACCCGGCCGACACCAAGATCGTGCGCCTGTCGGACGGCAAGACCCGTGCCCTGACCGACCCCGCACTGGGCTATGCCGCCGGCCCCACCGCCGGTTCCTCCACCTTCACGGTCGACGGACTGACCTTCTCGCTGGATGCCGATGCCAATTCGGGAGCACAAGGCCAGAGCATTCTGTTCAAGCCCTTCAGCTCCGCCGCCAGCGACATCAAGGCCCTGGTCTACACGCCCGAGGATCTGGCCGTTTCCAACCCCGTGTCGGCGGCCATCAGCCAGGACAACCAGGGCACCTTGCAGCTGCTGCAGCTCAAGTCCACGGGCACGGGTGTGCCGCCCATCGGCACCCCGGTGGCCATCACCTTCACGGTCGATCCCGGCACGGGCGCCATCACCTACGACTACCCCGGCAACCTGTCGGGCCCCCAGCCCTACCAATCGGGCAAGCCCATCAACATCGACGGCTGGCAGATCACGCTGAACGGCACGCCCAAGACCGGCGACACCGTGCAGGTGAGCAATGCCCTGGAACCCGCGCTGGGCGACGCCTGGAAGCGCAACTCCGGCAATGCCACGGCCTTCCTGGATCTGCGCGATGCCAAGATCTTCGACAACGGCACCACGCTGACCGACGGCTTCTCCTCGGCCATGGCCGTGGTCGGCACCCGCACCCAAAGCGCCCAGTACGCCGCCGAGCTGTCCGCCAATGTGGCGGCCAGCCTGGAAAACGAACGCACCGCAGTCTCCGGCGTGAACCAGGACGAGGAAGCGGCCCGCCTGCTGCAGTTCCAGCAGGCCTACCAGGCGTCGGCCAAGGTGATCCAGATCGCCCAAAGCCTTTTTGACAGCGTGCTCAACGCCGTCAACCACTGATTCTGTAGGAGCTTTCCATGGCGAACGTCAACCGTTACAGCACGGCCACCATGTACGCGAACACCGTGAACATGTTGAGCAAGCAGCAAAAAGAGCTGGCCGACCAGATCGAGCATGTCTCGGCCAAGAAAAAAGTCCTGCGCGCCAGCGACGACCCCGTCGGCGCCGCCCAGGCCGAACGTGCCCGCACCCGCCTGTCGCGCCTGGACACCGACCAGCGCGCGCTGGACGCGCAGACAGCCACCATCACCTATGGCGAATCGACCTTGGGCGAAATGGTGGACGCGCTGCAGGCCTTTCGCGACCTGACCGTGCAGGCTGGCAACGGCAGCTTCACCCAGACCGAACGCGATGCCCTGGTGCAGCAGATGGAAAGCCTGCGCAACCAGATCCTGGGCTACGCCAACCGCAAGGACAGCAACGGCCTGCCCCTGTTCCGCGGCCTGGACAGCCAGGAGCAGGTTATCTCCGGCAAGTACCAGTACGACGGCCAGGCCGGCCAGCAGTCGAGCAGCGACTACGGCATCGCCAGCACCCTGGACGGCGCCCTGGCCTTCATGAGCGGCTCCACCGGCAACGGCGTGCTGGCCGTGGAACTGGGCGTGGAAGTGACCCCGGCCACCACCCCGCCCACCTACACCCCCAACACCGGCAAGGCCTGGAGCAATGTCGGCACCATCAAGGACCCTTCGGCCGCCGCCGCCTTCGTGGGCCCGCAGACCATCCAGTTTGCGGTGGACGCCACCGGCAAGACCACCTACAGCGTGGTCGACAGCGCAGGCAACCCGGTCAATGACACGGCGGGCAACCCCATGACCAACCTGGCCTACAAGTCGGGGGACGCCATCCGCGTGGGCGGCATGGACCTGACCATCACCGGCGTGCCGGCCAACGGCGACGGTTTCACCGTCAAGCAAAGCGAACGCACCGACCTGTTCTCGGTGCTGGACAGCGCCATTGCCGCCTCCCGCAACAGCGGCAAGATGGATGGCACCACCGCCTTCGGCGAACTGGCCCATGGCCTGGCCAAGGTGCAGGCCGAAATCGACACCGCCATGAACCGTGTCTCGACGGTGCGCAGCTATGCCGGCGATCTGATGCAACAGTCCGACCGCATCGGCAAAACCCTGCTGGCCCGCAACGAGCAGATGGAAGGCCAGCGCGCCGCCGCCGAAGACATGAACGATTCGGAATACATTGCCGCGCTGTCCCTGCTGCAAAACCAGCAGCTGACGGTGTCGGCCGCCATGCAGTCCTACGCTTCCATCCAGAAGCTGTCGCTGTTCAATTTCATCAACTGACGGGGCGGGCTTCGGCCTAATATCGCTGCATGGTTCAGACTGCGCTCACCTCTTTGGCCCTGGGCTACCGCCCCCTGTGGAATGCCGCCCGCAAACTGGTGGGTGTGCAGTTGTTCATGCACGAGGGTGGCGACGACCAGCCCGATGTCCCGCATTTCCTGCGCATGCTGCAGGAAATGGCGGCGCCCACGGCGCCCCGGCTCATTCTGTCGCCCCAGTCGCGCCACCTGCTGGGTCTGCTGCTGCAGCACACCGTACGCGATGCGCAGCAACTGATCGAAGTGCGCGGCGAATGGCTGGCCGATTCTGCGCTCTACGACCTGGTGCAGCGTGCCCAGGCCCGCGGTGTACGCCTGGTATGGCGCGGCGCGCTCAACGATCTGCCCGACGCCGACAGCGCCCGCTGGTTCGCCAGCAGCATGCTGCGCCTGGCCCCGCAGGACGCCATCCAGCTGATGCAGCTGTCGCCCGGCGCTCCGGCACCCGAGCACCTGGCACTGCTGGACGGTCAGATATACGAAGAACTGCACAGCCGCGCCATCATGCACCGCTGCCTGGACCAGCACCGCGCCGCCGCCATCGCGGGCTGGCCTTCGGAAGACGTGCAGCACAAGCTGCGCGGCGAACGTGCACTGGCACCCAGCCACGACCATGTGATGCGCCTGCTCAAGGCCGTGGATGCGGACGAATCCTTTGAAACCTTCGAGCAGATCCTGAGCGAAGACCCCATGCTGGCCTACCGCTTCATGGTGTTCACCAACTCGGCCTCGCTGGCCCTGCGCTCGGGCGTGGACTCGCTGCGCATGGGTTTTGTGATGCTGGGCTACAGCCAGCTCAAGCAGTGGCTGGCCAACCAGCTGACCCAGGCCAGCGCCGACAAGGACCTGCAGCCCATACGCGCCGCCACCGTGATGCGTGCCCAGCTGACCGAGCGCCTGCTGGACCCTGGCGTCAGCCAGGAGCTGCGCAGCGAGGTCTATCTGTGCGGCCTGTTCTCGCGCCTCGATGAGCTGCTGGACGAGCCGCTGAGCCAGACGCTGCAGCGCCTGCCGCTGTCCGAACGCATCCACGAAGCCGCGGTGGAGGAAGACGGCCCCTACGCTCCCAGCCTGCTGCTGGCCAAGGCGCTGGAAAAGGAAGACGGCCCGGTGGTGCGTGAGCTGTGCGCGCGCTACGACATCGACCTCGAGCATGTGAACCGCACGCTGCTGCGCACCATCAGCGAATGGCCGGCCGAGCGCCTGGCGCTGTAAAAAACCCCTCTGCGGCAGTGTGCCGAAAAGCACGACACAGCCAGCGCAGCGGTACGCCCACTGCGCCGTGGCTTCAATGAGCGCCGGTGCCCATGTGGGCGAACGGGACCGGACAACCAGCCCAGACAGCCGCTTCAGCAGCACCTTTTCTGGCTTTGCCGCAGCGCATGCCCCCCACACCCAAGGCTGCACCCTAGGGATAGCGCCGTAGGCAAGCGGGGCGAGCGCGCCTACAGTGGCAGGGATTG
The DNA here is from genome assembly GCF_006740045.1 of Comamonas terrigena NBRC 13299. NCBI lineage: Bacteria > Pseudomonadati > Pseudomonadota > Betaproteobacteria > Burkholderiales > Comamonadaceae > Comamonas > Comamonas terrigena. Next base: position 437,321 of record NZ_AP019749.1, on the reverse strand, counting down.
CACCCGTCTCCCATGCCTTTGCACGAATTCACCGCCCTGCTGGTGCTGGCCTCGGCCATGAGCTTCAGCCCCGGCCCCAACACCACCTTGTCCACCGCCCTGGCCGCCAACCTCGGCCTGCGTCGCAGCATGCGCTTTGTGCTGGCCGTACCCTGCGGCTGGAGCCTGTTGCTGCTGTTGTGCGCTGCCGGCATCGGCGCCATGGTCACGGCCGCCCCGGCGCTGCGCTGGCTGATCCAGGGCGTGGGCATTGCCTATTTGCTATGGCTGGCATTCCGGCTGTGGAACAGCGGCCAGCTGGCCCAGGCCCGCAGCGAACAGCTGCAGGTCGGCTTCTGGCAGGGCGTGGCCCTGCAGTTCGTCAATATCAAGGCCTGGCTGCTGGCGCTTACCATCGTCGCCGGCTGGGTGGCCGGCCAGCCCGATGGCCTGCAGCGCCTGGCCGTGGTGCTGCCGGTCATGGTCTGCTATGCCTTTGCCAGCAACCTGCTCTATGCCTGCATCGGTGCGCTGCTGCGCGGCTGGCTGGCCCAGGGCCGGCGGCTGTTGTGGTTCAACCGTGGCATGGCCGCGCTGCTGGTGCTGACCGCGGCGTGGATGCTGCGGGCCTGAGCCGGACTCCTATCCCGTCCCCAATTTGGTGCCTGACACCCCCAGACTGCACACAGTTTTTTCCCCCAACTTTCCCAGCCATGCCATCCGCCCCCCCACAATAGCTCTCATCCGCAGCCTGCGTTATCCCCAAAGGCTGTGCCCCCTGTTTCCTGCCGACCGTCCCTGCCTGCGCCTGCCGATGCCAGCGCTCGCACTGCTCGCCGGCACATGCTGCACAACGGCATGCTCCTTCCGCCGCAACGCGCCCGCACAGGGCGTGCGCCGATTTTTGAGATTGAGTTATGACGAACTGGACCCTGGCTGCACGTGCCGCCAAGATGAATTCCTCCGCGATCCGCGAAATTCTGAAGCTGACCGACCGCCCCGGCATCATCAGCATGGCCGGTGGCCTGCCTTCCCCCAAGGCCTTCCCCCTGGACGCGTTCACCGCCGCCTGCCAGACCGTGATGCAGCGTGACGGCGCCGCCGCTCTGCAGTACTCCACCACCGAAGGCCTGCCGGCCCTGCGCCAGGCGATTGCCGATTTCCTGCCCTGGAATGTCGACCCCGAGCAGATCCTGATCACCACCGGCAGCCAGCAGGCGCTGGACCTGATCGGCAAGGTGTTCCTGGACGCAGGCAGCCGCATCCTGGTCGAAAAGCCCACCTACCTGGGCGCCCTGCAGGCTTTCACCCCCATGGAGCCGGTGGCCGAGGGCGTGGACAGCGATGACGAAGGCATGCTGGTGGACGACTTTGCCGCCAAGGTGGGCAGCGGTGCCGACAAGGCCCGCGTCGCCTACGTGCTGCCCAACTTCCAGAACCCCACCGGCCGCACCATGAGCGAAGCGCGCCGCCAGGCCCTGGTGGAAAAGGCCAAGGAACTGGATATTCCGCTGATCGAAGACAACCCCTACGGTGACCTCTGGTACGAAGGCGAGCCCCCCCTGCCCCTGGCCGCGCGCAACCCCGAAGGCGTGATCTACATGGGCTCGTTCTCCAAGGTGCTGGCCCCCGGCCTGCGCATTGGCTTCATCGTGGCGCCCAAGTCGGTCTACGGCAAGCTGACCCAGGCCAAGCAGGCCGCCGACCTGCACACCCCCAGCTTCAACCAGCGCGTGGTGGCCGAAGTCATCAAGGACGGCTTCCTGGACCGCCATGTGCCCACCATCCGTGCCATGTACAAGGCCCAGCGCGATGTGATGCTGACCGCGCTGGAGCGCGAAATGGCCGGCCTGGACGTGCAGTGGACCCGCCCGGTCGGCGGCATGTTCCTGTGGGTCCAGCTGCCCCAGGGCATGGACGCCCAGGCCCTGCTGGCCAAGGCCGTGGAGCGCCAGATGGCTTTTGTGCCCGGCGCGCCTTTCTATGCCGGTGACGCCCAGACCAACACCCTGCGCCTGTCCTATGTGACCGTGTCGGCCGAGCAGATCAACCAGGGCATCGCCGCCCTGGCGGACGCCATCCGCGCACAATCGCAGGCCTGACCGCCTGCTTGCCGCCACGCCCCGTGCGTGGCGCCTCCGGCGCGGTGCCGGGCTGCCTGAACCCGTTCAGCCACAGCCTGCACCGCGTTGTTCTTTTCTGCCCTTGCCTGCCGCCATGCCAGCCTCCGCCCTGCGCTCCCGCCCCTTGATGACCGTCGATGTCTTCACCGCCGTCCCCTACCTGGGCAACCCGGTGGCCGTGGTGCTGGATGCCGCCGGCCTGTCTGACGCACAGATGCAGCAATTCGCCTGTTGGACCAATCTGTCCGAAACCACGTTTGTACTGCCGCCCAGTGCCGAAGCGGCGGCACAAGGGGCCGATTACCGCCTGCGCATCTTCACGCCCGAGGGTGAGCTGGCCTTCGCCGGCCACCCCACGCTGGGCAGCTGCCATGCCTGGCTGGCCCATGGCGGACAGCCGCACAGCAGCACCCATGTGCTGCAGGAATGCCAGCAGGGTCTGGTGCAGATTGCCCGGCGCGACCAGCGCCTGGCGTTCTGCGCCCCGGCACTCCAGCGCCAGGCGGTGGAACCCGCCCTGCTCGCCCAGGTCACGGCGGCACTGGGCCTGGAGCCCGCCCAGGTACTGGCCGCCCAGCAGCTGTACAACGGCAGTCCCTGGATGGGTATGTTGCTGGACGATCCCGACACATTGCTGGCCCTGGAGCCGGACTGGCCGCGCCTGGCCGCCACCGGCCAGAAGCTGGGACTGGCGGCACGCTACCCGCAGGAAGACGCCGGCGCCCTGATCGGTCGCTCCAGCCGCGAAGCGCGTGCCTTTGCCGGCAGCCGCGTGGGTGAAACTGCGCCAGCCGCCGCCAGCGTGCAGCTGGAAGTGCGCGGCCTGGTCTCCTCCCTGGCCATGGAAGACCCAGTCACCGGCAGCCTGAACGCAGCCCTGGCCCAATGGCTGACCGCCGAGGGCTGGCTGCAGGCACCCTATACTGCCAACCAGGGCGTGTGCGTGGGCCGTGCGGGCGAGATCGCCATCACCCCCGATGCCACCGGCGCTCTGTGGGTGGGCGGGCACACGGTCACCTGCGTGCACGGCCAGGTCCTGCTGTAAACACAGGCCCAGCCTCCCGACGGGCGGCCCAGCTCCCCGGGCGCACCGGACGCGCAGGCGACAGCCCACGGTTTTCGCGTCGCCCGCACGACATGTGCACGCCAGCCGCCTGCCCACAATGCGCGGCATGGGAACCCTCTACCTTGTACGCCACGGCCAGGCATCTTTCGGGGCCGACGACTATGACCAGCTCAGCCCCCGGGGCATGGAGCAGGCCGAGTGCCTGGGCCAGTACTGGCAGGAGCGCGGTCAGCCGTTCGACGCCGTGTTCACCGGCACGCTACGCCGCCACGCCCAGACGCTGGAAGGCATCGCCCGGCAGCTGCCGGGCCTGCCCGCCGCCGAGGCACTGCCGGCCCTCAACGAATACGACAGCCACGCGCTGATCCGCTGCATCCACCCCGAACCGCTGGGCAAGGCCGACACCCCCGAGCGCTACCGCCACCATTTCCGCCTGCTATGCGATGCACTGGCCCAGTGGATGAGCGGTGTCATCACCCCTGCCGGCATGCCCAGCTGGGACGACTTCTCCGCCGGCATCCGCAGCACGCTGGAGCGCATCCGCCAGCAGCACGCGGGCGGCAATGTGCTGGTGGTCAGCAGCGGCGGCCCCATTTCCGCCGCCGTGGCCCAGGTCCTGGGCACCACGCCCGAAGCCAGCATTGCGCTGAACATGCGCATCCGCAACAGCGCGGTGACGGAGTTCAGCATCAGCCCCAAACGCATGATGCTGCAGACCTTCAACACGCTGAACCACCTGGATACGCCGCAGACCCGCGACTGGGCCACCTTCGCCTGACGCAGGCCCGGGCATGTCCCTGGGCGTATTCCCTGGTCTGCGCCCTACCCTCGGCGTAGGGCTTTGCCGATTGGCTTACAACCGGGGTTTTGCACCGCCACGGAGCCTGCGCGCCATGTCCGGAACCGTTCTCCGCCCCGAACAAGACCCCTCCCTCGACCCCACGCCCACGGTCGCCACCATGCAGCAGCTGCGCGCACTGCTGGGGCCGGCGGTGCAGGCCCACGAAGCGGTGGCCCTGTTCGATGTGGGCGATTCCGCCTGCTACCTGCTGGTCAGCGAAGGCAACCAGGGCCACCCCACGCCGGTGGTGCACTACATGCACCTGGGCCTGCACATGCTGACGCAGCGCACCTTCAAGCGCGACATGCCCACGCCCGCCCAGCTGGAGGCCGGCATCATGGTGGTGGAAGACGCCGTGATGCCGCTGGCCCGTCTGGTGCCGCCCCACACCGTGCTGGCCACGCGCGATCCGCTGCTGCTGCAGATCGCCCGCCTGGCCGCCGGCGATCCGGAGCTGGGCATGTTGCCGCCCGCCCCCAATTGCGCACCTCCCGCCGTCACGCGCGAGGCCATCGAGGCGCTGTTCGAGCGCCTGGTGGCCCAGTCCAACCGCCACTACGGCGGCCTGGACCCGGATCTGCCCGGTGATCCGCACGGGGCTGCGGCCCTGCTGATCCTGCGCGAGGCGCTGCACCATTGGCAGTTCACCCACCTGCGCCTGCTGCCGCGCGGCATGGATACGGTCGGCTGAGATCGACCACTCCGGCCCGTCGGCTCACCGGTCGGCTGGCATGCGGCCCTGCCGGCCTAACGGGGCTACTGTCATCGCCATCGGACGCGCCGCAGCTCCGGAACGCATCACCCACCTGCCATGACCCTGCCTCTCTTTTCTCGCCAGCCGCCCACCCGCCGCCAGCTGCTGCAGGCCACCGGCCTGGGCAGCGCACTGGGGCTGCTGCCCGCCTGGGCCCGCAGTGCCCCTGCCGGCGGAATCGCCCACCCCGACCACGACCCGTTCACCCTGGGCGTGGCCAGTGGCGACCCGCAGCCCGATAACGTGCTGCTCTGGACCCGGCTGACGCCGCCCGCCCACTGGCTGGGCCAGGCGGATGCGCCGCAGTTGTCGGCGCTGACGGTGCGCTGGGAGCTGGCCCACGACCCGGGTTTTCGTCGCATCGCCGCCAGCGGCCAGGCCCAGGCACTGCCGGAATGGGGCCATGCCGTGCATGTGCAGGTCAACGGGCTGGCAGCGGGGCGCAGCTACTTCTACCGCTTCATGCAGGGCAATGCCACCAGCACCACCGGCCGCTGCTGCACCGCGCCAGCACCCGGTGCGACGGTGCAGCGGCTGCGCCTGGCCTTTGCCTCCTGCCAGCGCTGGGAGCACGGCCACTACGCCGCCTGGCGTTCCGTAGTGCAGGACCAGCCGGACCTGGTGCTGTTTCTGGGCGACTACATCTACGAGTACGCCCAGCCCGCCAAGACCGAAGGCCTGGCCCGTCCCCAGCCGCTGCCCACGGCCCGCACCCTGCAGGACTACCGCGACCGCTATGCACTGCACAAAAGCGATCCGCTGCTGCAGGCCGCCCACGCCCAGTGCAACTGGAGCGTGATCTGGGACGACCACGAGGTGGAAAACGACTATGCGGCCGACCAGGGCCTGGGCGAGGCCACCGCCTTTCTGGCCCGGCGCATGGCCGCCTGGCAGGCGTTCTATGAAAACATGCCACTGCGCGCCGGGGCACTGCAGCGCAGCATGCAGGGGCTGCAGCTGTACCGCAGTCTGCACTGGGGATCGCTGGCCCGGTTCCATCTGCTGGATGGCCGCCAGTACCGCAGCCCGCAAGCCTGCCGCACACCGGGCAAGGCCGACAGCGGCAGCGTGCACGCGGACCGCTGCCCGGAGCTGTTCGCCCCCGCCCGCAGCTTTCTGGGCCGGGAGCAGGAAGCCTGGCTGGGCCGCCAGTTGCAGGCCGACAGCCGCCACCGCGCGGAAGCCGCCCGGTGGAGCGTGGTCGCCCAGACCACCTTGTTCACCGCCCGCCGCAGGCCCAGCGGCGCCCAGTCCACCGACAGCTGGGACGGCTACCCGGCAGCCCGCCAGCGCCTGACCCGGCAGATCGCCGACGCCGCCCCGCACAACAGCGTGCTGCTGGGCGGTGACATCCACCAGAACTATGTCTGCGCCGTCCCCACCCTGGCCGACCGCCCGCTGGACAAGGACAACCCCGTACTGGCCAGCGAGTTCTGCGGCACCTCCATCAGCTCGCGCAGCGGCACCACCCAGGACAAGGTGGACGCCCTGCGCGCCCACAACCCCCAGGTGCTGCTGGCCCGCTGTGAAGAACGCGGCTACAGCCTGGTGGACATCACCCCCCAGACCCTGCGCACCCAATTGCGCGCCGTGGCCGACCCGCTGAGCGCCGACAGCCCGGTCTACACCCTGGCGCAGTTTGTGGTGGAGAGTGGGAAGGCAGGGCCTGTGGCGGCGTGATTCCAATAGGCTGTTTGTGCTGCGCGGGAGCGCACGGGCCGCTATCAGACGCTCTGATTGGAGTCGACTTCAGTCCTCGTCGTACAGCGTGATTCCGAGGCCGGGATTTCGCCCCGGCGGGCGACCCACTTTCTCGCTGGCGCGCGAGAAAGTGGGGAAAGAGCGCGCTTTGAATACCCGCCGCATAACTCACTGCGCGCCTTCGGAGCTCCATTCGGACCAACGCGGCGAGTCAGTGGAACCACGGCGTGCCAGTGCGCAGCTGCGCTGCGGCTGGCACGCGGGAGCACAAACGCTGTGACGAACCTGCCGCTGTTCTGATTCTGGGTTTGCTTATTCAACGCTGTCGGCAATCGGCCAAGAGCCGTCGCTGACGGAATCAAGAAGCAGACATTCAAAGCCTAAGTTAAGCCGCGCATAGAGGCGGCGTCGGCTTGAATGAATTGTTAGGCCGCGGCCGACGTGGCGGACTCATCAACTACGTCAAAGTCGGTGCCAAGTTGACCACGCAGAATCTCTAGAAATTGTTGGGCCGCGTTATTGAATCGGTCGCGCTCCGCAGCGTCCCACGGGGATGGATCAGGCGGATACGTCCAATCAATACTCGTGTCGAACCAGCTGCATAGGTGATAGGCAAAACGCCACGTGTTCTCCGGAAGAGGAAGGTCCCGTGTATCTATGGGGTAATCCCATTTATCCCTAGCAGCATCATTCGCTGCCCAAAGGCAAATGCCGCTGCCGGGATCAAAGAAGAATCTGAGGATGTAAACGGACATCTTGAGTGGCCTAACGTAATGTAGAACGCACCGAGCCGCAGGCCATATCTGGCGCTTGCGGATGCTGGAGCAGGTCCGTGAGCGAATTCGCTACCAACACTAGCCGGGGCGACTTCCCGGCCTCGGCAAACAAAGCCACAGCAGAAGCTGAATAGAAGCAGGCTCCAACGCCACGTACACGCGTACACGCCGCTATCAAAACAGCATGAACAGCCACCTCACCCCAGCGGCGTAGGCTCCGCCCCCACGGTGCTCGCAGGCAGCCGGTGTATCTCCTCCAGCAGCGCCGCCAGGCTGACGCCCACCGCCTCCACCAGTGCCTTGCCTCGCGCGGCATCGGCCGCCGCCGCATTGCCGGCGGCCCCACAGGGGTTGTAGTCCTGCATGGCCCAGCCCAGCTTGGCGCTTTTGCCGTTGCCCAGAATGGGGTAGTGCTGCGCGCGCTGCGCGGAGGTGGAGCTGAAGTTCTGTGCATGCTCCATGCGCACCCGCTCGGGCGCCAGGTGCAGCAGCATGGACGTCTCCATTTCGCCGCCGTGCACGCCAAAGCGGTGCTCATGGACGCTGAACGCCTGGTCGCTGCCCTGCAGCGGCAGGTTGAACCAGCTGCTGTGGTAGACCAGCAGGCCGCACTGCATGCGCAGCTGGCGCGCGACGATGTCCATGCTGCTGACATTGCCGCCATGGGCATTGAAGATCAGCAGCTTTTTGACGCCGGCACGGGCCACGCAGGCACCGATCTCGGTCCACAGCGCCAGCAGCGTGGCAGGCGACAGGCCCAGGGTGCCGGCATAGCTTTCGTGCTCCAGGCTCAGGCCGATCTGCTGCGTGGGCAGCACCAGCACCGGGGTGTCGGCCGGCAGGTGCGGCAGTGCCGCGGCCACCATGCCGTCCACCAGGGTGCTGTCCACCGACAGCGGCAGGTGCGGGCCATGCTGCTCCACCGCGCCCACGGGCAGCACGGCCACGGTGGCGGCCGCCAGACCGTTGGTCTGCGCCAGCGCAAAGTCGCGCGCCGACACCTGGGCCCAGTGGCGGGCGGGCCAGCGCGGCATGGCGGAAGAATCGGGGGCGGCAGTCTGGGGGGGGGAAGTGCGGGAGGCCATGGCCGCATCTTAGAGGCTTGGCGCCCGGGTCTGGCGACAGCCCTGCGCAGGGCAAGCTGAGGGCATGCGAGGGGCGTGCAGTGGGCCAACAGGCCACCGGAATCCGCACGGGCCCCGGCGGGAAGCGGCCCTTCGCCGATGGCCGGCGTGCAGCGGACAGGCCTGCGTCACAGGGCGGCTGGACAGCCGGCCGCCGCCCGCCACAATGCGGCATGGCATCCACACCGCACCGCGCTCCCATCCGCGACCTGACCCAAGGCCCCATCGCCCGCACCCTGGTGGCGTTTGCGCTGCCGATTCTGGCGGGCAATGTGCTGCAGTCGCTCAACGGCTCGGTCAATGCCGTGTGGGTGGGCAAGTACCTGGGCGAAGCGGCGCTGACGGCCACGGCCAACGCCAACAACATCCTGTTTCTGCTGATCGGGCTGGTGTTTGGCGTGGGCATGGCGGCCACCATCCTGGTGGCCCAGGCCATGGGGGCCAAGAACCTGGCCCAGGCCCGGGCGGTGATGGGCACCAGCGCCAGCTTCTTTGGCGCGGTGTCGGTGCTGATCGCCGTGGTGGGCTTTCCGCTGTCGCGGCTGATCCTGCAGTGGATAGACACGCCCGAAGCCGCGCTGCCGCTGGCGGAGAGCTATCTGCGCATCATCTTCCTGGCGATGCCGCTGCTGTATCTGTTTGCCTTTGTCTCCGCCGTGCTGCGCGGCGCGGGCGACACGCGCACGCCTTTCCTGTTCCTGCTGCTGGTGGTGGTGCTGGATGTGCTGCTGAACCCGCTGCTGATCTTCGGCTGGGGTCCGGTGCCGCGCATGGGCATCACCGGCGCTGCCACGGCCACGCTGGTGGCCAATGCCATCAGCTTTGTGGCCATGCTGTTGTGGCTGTACCGCCGCCGCCACCCGCTGTGGATAGGCCGCAGCGAGCTGCACCTGTTCCGCCCCCGGCCCGCCATCGTGCGCACCCTCATCACCAAGGGGCTGCCGATGGGGGCGCAGATCGTGCTGATCTCCCTGGCCATGATCATGGTGATGCGCCTGGTCAATCTGCACGGGGTCGAGCTGTCGTCCGCCTACGGCGCCGCCTTGCAACTGTGGACCTATGTGCAGATGCCGGCCATGGCCATCGGGGCGGCCTGTTCGTCCATGGCGGCACAGAACGTGGGCGCGCGCCGCTGGGACCGGGTGGACGGCACGGCCCGCGCCGGTGTCTGGGCCAATGTGGGCATGACCGGTCTGCTGATTGCACTGATCGTGCTGGCCGACCGGCTGGTGCTGGGCTGGTTTCTGCCGGCCGGCAGCGCGGCGCTGGAGCCGGCGCGCCACCTGAACCACATCGCCATCGGCTCCTTTGTGTTCTTTGGCGTGACGTTTGTGCTGTCGGGCGTGGTGCGCTCCACCGGTGCGGTGATTCCGCCCCTGGTCATTCTGGGCCTGGCGCTGTGGGGCGTGCGCGTCCCCGTGGCGCAGTGGATGCAGCCCTGGCTGGGGGTGGACGCCATCTGGTGGAGCTTTCCCATCAGCTCGCTGTGCGCCATGCTGCTGAGCCTGGCCTACTACCGCTGGGGCCATTGGCGCCAGGCACATATGCTGCCCGACGGGCCGGCCACGCCCCAGGCCACACCGGCCGAGGTGGGCGGCCAGCCGCCCACCCCGGTGTGCAGCCTGGGCGGGGATGAGCCCGAGGCCCATCGCTGACCGCAGCCGTCGCCAACGCCCCGGTGCCGATTGCGGCTGCAGCGCCAATATCAGCACGCACACCGGTGCGGCAGGGCCGCCCGGCGACCGGTTTTCTGCGCAGGAACCAAAATGGCGTCTGCGCCTCCAACTTCCGCCATGCCAGTTTTGTCCTCCACCGCCCTGCTCCCCCGCCTTCGTCTCACTGCTTTTTTTGCGCTCCTCAGCGCACTGGCATTGGCGTGTCTGCTCCTGTTTTCGGGCAGCGCACAGGCACAGATCCAGCTCAAGCTGGGATCGGCCCAGGCCGCCACGGCAGCGCCCGGCGCATCGGCGACGGTGGAAACCCCGCGCGTGCGGGCCGAACTGGTGGCGCTGGCGCCCGAGGGCATTGCCCCCGGTCAGCCCCTGACCCTGGGGCTGCGCATCCACCACCAACCGGGCTGGCACACCTACTGGAAGAACGCCGGCGATTCCGGCCTGGCCACCCAGCTGACCTGGCAACTGCCGGCCGGCATCACCGCCGGCGACATTGCCTGGCCCATGCCCCAGCAGATCCGCGTCGGCGATCTGCTGAACTACGGCTATGAAGGCACGGTGCTGCTGCCCGTGCCCGCCACCGTCGCGGCCGGCTTTGCGCCGGACGCCCAGGGCATGGTCCGCATCCAGCTGCAGGCCAGCTGGCTGGTATGCCGGGTGGAATGCATTCCCGAGGACGGCAGCTTCACGCTGGACCTTCCCGCACAGGGCAGCGTGGCCATGGCGGCCGCCGACTTTGCGGCAGCTGCCCGGCAGGCCCCCCAGGCCTTGCAAGGCGAGGCCCGCTTCACCGTGCTGCCCGGCGGCGAGCGCCTGCAACTGCAGGTGAACGGCCTGCCCGCCACCGCCCAGGGCCAGACCCTGGCCTTCTACCCGGAATCCAGCGACACCTTCCGCCATGCCGCCGAACTGGGCAAGGACTGGACCCAGGCCTGGAAGGGCGCCACCTGGACGGCCGAGCTGCCGCTGTCCGAGATGCGCGGCGACACCCCCGCCAGCCTGCCGGTGGTGCTCGGCCTGCCCACAGCGGGCAGCGATGTGGCCCATGCCCCGCCCACCCAGGCATGGCGCATGGAGGCACCGGTCGAAGGCCAGTGGAAAGCCGTGCAGCTGGCCACCGTCTCCCCGGCGCTGGCGGCGGCACTGGAGGCCAACCGCAACGCGGCCACGCCCGCGGCACCGGCCCCCACAGCCAGCGCGTCCAGTCTGTGGCTGGCCGTGCTGGGCGGCCTGATCGGCGGCCTGATCCTGAACCTGATGCCCTGCGTCTTCCCCGTGCTGGCCATCAAACTGCTGGCCCTGGCCCAACCTGGCACCGCCCCGGCCGCGCGCCATACCGCCGGCCTGGCCTATGGTGCGGGCGTGGTGCTGAGCTTTCTGGCCCTGGGCGGCCTGCTGCTGGGCCTGCGCGCGGCGGGGGACCAACTGGGCTGGGGTTTCCAGCTGCAGTCCCCGGCCGTGGTGGCCCTGCTGGCCGCGCTGTTCACGCTGATCGGCCTGAACCTGGCGGGCCTGTTCGAGCTGCGCATGCTGCTGCCCAGCCGCTGGGCCAGCGCCCAGGCCCGCCACCCGGTGGTGGATGCGTTCCTGTCGGGCGTGCTGGCCGTGGCCATCGCCTCTCCCTGCACCGCTCCCTTCATGGGGGCGTCGCTGGGCTTTGCCGTGGGCATGCCGGCCGTGCAGGCGCTGACGGTGTTTGCCGCCCTGGGCGTGGGTATGGCCCTGCCTTTTGTCATCGTAGGCTGGGTGCCTGCGCTGCTGCGCTGGCTGCCCCGCCCCGGCGCGTGGATGGACACCTTCCGCCGCGCCATGGCTTTTCCCATGTTCGCCACCGTGGTCTGGCTGGTCTGGGTGCTGGGCCAGCAAAGCGGTATCGACGGCAGCGCCGCGCTGCTGGGCCTGCTGCTGCTGCTGGCCGCCCTGGTGTGGGCGCTGACGCTGCAGGGCCGCAGCCGCTGGGCGCTGGGCGCCCTGGTGCTGGCCCTGACCGTGTGGCTGCTGCCCACGGCGGGCCGCCTGGTGGTGCAGCCGGTGGAGGCCGCCACATCGGCTTCCGCAGGCCACAGCACCGCACTGTGGCAGCCCTGGAGCGCCGAGCGGGTCGCCAGCCTGCAGGCCGCCGGCCAGCCAGTGTTTGTGGATTTCACCGCGGCCTGGTGCGTGACCTGCCAGTTCAACAAGAAAACCACGCTGTCCGACACGGAGGTGCTGGCCGACTTTGCCGCGCGCCAGGTGCAGCTGCTGCGTGCCGACTGGACACGGCGCGACCCGGCCATCACGGCCGAGCTGGCCCGCCTGGGCCGCAGCGGCGTGCCGGTCTATGTGCTCTACGCGCCGGGCAAGGCCCCGCAGGTGCTGACCGAGCTGCTGTCCACCACCGAAGTGCGACAGGCCCTGGCAGCGCTGTAAACGCGTCACCGCTCCCGTCCAGGCGGAGAAGCCCGCCGCCGCCTGGGCCCATGCCACATGCACTGCGCCGCGACGTGAGTGCCTCCTTGCGGTCAGGGGACAACAACGTGCGCCGTGGATCAGGCCGCCCGTCGCCGCGGCCGGTGGCGGCGCTCTCGGAGACCAAGGGTTAACCCCTAATCAATCCGCCCAACGGACCAACTTGGCCTACACGCAGCAGCAGGCCAAGCCCCCTAGACTGGCTCCAGACAGTGCGCAGGCGCAGTGGCGGCATCCCCCGCCGTACGTCCCGCCGCGAGGAGATTGCCATGACCAGCATCCAGCTTTCCGTCCTGATCCCCACTCCCCGGCGCACGCCGCGCCAGCGCGTGCTGCTGTGCGGCGCCGCCGTGTTCGGCCTGCTGGCCAGTGTCGCGGTGCTGCCCACGGTGTGGAACCTGCTGACCTTGCTGCACACGCTGCCGCACTGGTACCTGCTGGAACGCATGCTGGCCCACTCTCCCATGACCGCCTGGCTGCTGATGCTGGCCTGGGGTGCGGCGGTGCCGCTGTGCCTGCTGGCCACGCTGTTTGGCGGCCTGCACTGGCGCGGCGCCCTGCTCACGGTAGCGGCCTTGCTGCTGGCCGTGGTCTGGTACATGCACATGCCGGCGCTGCAGCAGTGCAGCCTGCTGTCCGGCATGGGCGATGCCTGCCGTTTGCTGCAGGCGGTCTACCCGCTGAGCCTGGGTCTGGCGGTGGCGGTCTACCTGTTCGGTCTGGTGGTGCTGCTGCTCAGCAGCCTGGGCCTGGTGAGTCTGGCGCCCGCCGATGAAGACCCGTTGAACCGCGACCGTTACCACTACGGGGTCTGAGCCTGCCGGACAGGGGTCGCTGGGGAGTGCTTGGCAAGCGCCCCCGGGCGCTGCGTCCGTGGGTGACAGACGGGCGGCGCCAGATGCCGCACACTGTGCCCATGATCACCACCGCATCCGACACCGCCCTGCGGGACCTGCTGCAGGCCGCCCCCACCATCGTCGTCGTGGGCCTGTCGCCCCAGGCCGATCGCCCCAGCCACGAGGTGGCCGCCTACCTGCAGCAGCACGGCCTGCGCACGATTCCCGTCAACCCCGTGGTCGCCGCCGCGGGCGGCCAGATTCTGGGCGAGCGTGTCTACGCCAGCGTCACGGAGGCCGCTGCCGGCCTGGCCGCCGAAGGCCTGGAAGTGGATATCGTGGATTGCTTCCGCAAGAGCGAGGCCATCGGCCCCATTGCCCAGGAAGCCGTGGCCGTGGGCGCGCGCTGCCTGTGGCTGCAGCAGGGCGTGGTCAACGCCAAAGCCGCAGCCCTGGCCGCGCAGGCCGGGCTGATGGTGGTGCAGGACGCCTGCATCAAGCTGGAACACCGCCGCCTGCTGGGTGCGGCAGCCTGAGGCGGATGGCACCGGTCCCTGCGCTGCAACCCCTGGGATGCAGAGCGTCCGATGGGTTCCCAACGCACAAGGGGCGCCCCGCGGGAGCGCCCCAGCCATCGGTCAAGGGAAATCAGCAGCCCAACATGCGACGGTAGCGCGCAGGGAGATCGGCAATCTGCAGCATGATGGGCAGGTCGGCGGTCTGGAAATCGGGGTCCCACGCCGGAGCCCCCAGCACCCGTGCCCCCATGCGCAGATAGCCGTGCACCAGCGGCGGCAGCTCCACCACCGGCTGGGGCTGGGCCGCAATCTCGGCCTCGCGCAGGGGTAGCGCCAGCAGCGGGCGCACCTGCCACTGCGGCTGGCAATGGCTTTTGGCCGGCAGCTGCGCCCAGATGCGCGCGGCGCCTTCGCCATAGGTCAGCCCGGGGTGGTGCAACGGCAGGCTGGCACAGCCCACCATGGACTGCAGCCGGTTGCGCTGCATGAAGTCGGCCAGCGCGCCCCAGAGCGCCAGGATGGCGGCACCGCTGCGGTAGTCCTGGTGCACGCAGCTGCGGCCCAGTTCCACCATGTCGTTGCGCAAGGGCGCCAGCGCGCTGCAGTCGAACTCGCCTTCGGAGTACAGCCCCCCGGCGCGGCGGGCCTGGCTGGGGGTCAGCAGGCGGTAGGTGCCCACCACCTTCTGCGTGACCTGGTCGCGCACCAGCAGGTGTTCACAGAAATCGTCGAAATGGTCCACATCGTGGCCCGGCAGGCTGTGGGGCTGGTCGGTGGGCAGCTTGGCACCCAGTTCGCCGGCAAAGATCTGGTGGCGCAGGCGCTGGGCGGCACGCACCTCGTCCAGATGGCGAGCCCAGCCCACACTCAGCGCCGGGCTGGCGACGCTGCGGTTCTGGGGAACAGGGGTGGACGACAGCGGGCTGCTGCCCAGTGCGCCCACGTCGGGAATGCTGATGCTGTCCATGCGGCCTCCACCCCCTGCGGGGAATTCGTGTGAGTCCGAAGCCGGGTCTGTCACGGCAGTGGTTGTCCGCACTGCCGTCCCTGTTGGCTCGCTCCGTCTCACAGCACGCAGTGTGCGCGCCGCATATGTCATCCCCGTGATGGTCGCGTGACAGCGGCATGTCACTGCCGCCGTGCACGTCCGCTCAGCGCGCCATGAACTGCACCACCAGGGCGTTGATGATGTCCACAAAGAAGCCGCAGACCAGCGGCACCACGATGAAGGCCCGGTGCGCCGCGCCATGGCTGCGGGCCACGGCCGTCATGTTGGCCACGGCCGTGGCGGTGGAGCCCAGCGTGATGCCGCCAAAGCCCGCGCAGATCACCACCGCCTCGTAGTCGCGCCCCATGGCGCGGAACACCACAAAGGCGGTGAAGAAAATGGCCATCAGCACCTGCAGCACCAGCACCGTCAGCACAAAGCCCAGGGAGCCCTGCAGCACCCACAGCTGCAGACCCATCAGCGCCATGGTCAGGAACAGGCCCAGACAGATGTCCGAGATCATGGCCAGGCCCTGGCGCATGCTCTGCCAATGGAACTGACCCAGCTTGTGCTGCTTGCGGCCCAGCATCCAGCGCCCGGCCGTGTTGCGCAGCACGATGCCGCCGATCAGGCAGCCCACGAACATGGGCAGCTGCAGGCCGATTTCCTGGAACAGCGGGGTCAGCACGCCGCCGATCATCAGCGCCATGTTCAGCCACAGCCAGGCGCGCAGCACGCCGTAGTAGTCCAGCGTGACCGCCGCCTGCTTGTTGGACACGCCCACATCCAGTGGCCGGGCATCGCTGCCACGGATGGCATGGCGGCGCATCAGCCAGCCGGCGATGGGGCCGCCAATGCTGCAGGCGGCAATCAGTCCCACCATATTGGTGGCCATGCCCAGTTCCATGGCATTGGCGATCTGCAGCCGGTCAATGAAGTGCGGAGCCCAGGTCAGCGTGGTGGCCACGCCACCGGTCAGCGCGATGGAGCCGGTCATCAGCCCGGCGCGCGGGTCCAGCCCGAACAGTCCGGCCAGCCCCATGCCCAGCACGTTCTGCAGCACGATGAAGCCCGATGCCAGCACCAGCAGAATGGCCAGCGGCTTGCCGCCTTCCTTGAGCGTCTTCAGATCCGACTTCAGACCGATGCCGGCAAAGAAGTACAGCAGCAGCTGGTCGCGCACCTGCAGATCGAACTCGATGCGCAGCCCCAGCACCCCGTAGGCCAGCCCCACCACGCAGGCGCACAGAAAGCCACCCACCACCGGCTCGGGGATGTTGTAGCGGCGCAGCGGCTCCCAGGCGGCCGCCAGCTTCTGCCCCACAAAGAACAGCAGGATGGCCAGCGTGAAGCTCTGGAAGGCAGGAATGTGCAAGGTCTCGGGCAGGGTCACGGTACGGTGGCTCTTTCGTCACAAAGCAGCGCATCCTACCCAAGCCCGCCGCCGCGCGCACCCCTCCCCCCTGCTGCCGGCTCCCCCGCACCCCGCGGTTTGCGCTGCGTCAGCTTCGGCGCGGGAACCCTGCTGCCACAGTGCGGCATGCCGGTGCGTGCAAAAGGCATCCGGTACACTGCCCGCTCCCCCCGTATACCTGCCTTGCCGGGCGCTGCCAACGCGCTGCCCGGCCCCGGCACGCTGGTGTGCGCCTTTGCTGCCGCATGCCAACCCACCCGTGTGAGCCTTTTCATGTCTTTTGCCCCCCTTCAGAACGACACCTTTCTGCGCGCCTGCCGCCGCCAGGCCACCGATTACACACCGCTGTGGCTGATGCGCCAGGCCGGCCGCTACCTGCCCGAATACCGCGCCACCCGCGCCCAGGCCGGCAGCTTCATGGGCCTGGCCACCAATGTGGACTACGCCACCGAAGTCACGCTGCAGCCGCTGGAACGCTTTCCGCTGGATGCGGCCATCCTGTTCAGCGACATCCTCACCGTGCCTGACGCCATGGGCCTGGGCCTGACCTTCGCCCAGGGTGAGGGGCCCAAGTTCGCCAAGGTGGTGCGCGATGAAGCGGCCGTGGCCCAGCTGGCCGTGCCCGACATGGACAAGCTGCGCTATGTGTTCGATGCCGTCACCAGCATCCGCAAGGCGCTGAACGGCCGCGTGCCGCTGATCGGTTTTTCCGGCAGCCCCTGGACGCTGGCCTGCTACATGGTGGAAGGCGGCGGCAGCGACGACTACCGCCTGGTCAAGAGCCTGATGTACGCCCGCCCGGACCTGATGCACCGCATCCTGGAAGTGAATGCCGACAGCGTGGCCGTGTACCTGAATGCCCAGATCGACGCCGGCGCCCAGGCAGTGATGATTTTTGACAGCTGGGGCGGCGTGCTGGCCGACGGCATGTTCCAGCAGTTCAGCCTGGCCTACACCAAGCGCGTGCTCAGCCAGCTCAAGCGCACCGGTGTGGACGGCCAGGACGTGCCGCGCATTGTCTTCACCAAGGGCGGCGGCATCTGGCTGGACCAGATGAACGCGCTGGACTGCGAAGTGCTGGGTCTGGACTGGACCGCCAACCTGGGCCAGGCCCGTGCCATCGTCGGCGGCGAAGTCGGCGGCCCCGGCAAGGCGCTGCAAGGCAATATCGATCCGAACGTGCTGTTTGCCCCGCCCGAGCAGGTGGCCGCACAGGCGCGTGCCGTGCTGGACAGTTTTGGCAAGCCCCATACCGACAAGACCACCACCGGCCCCGCCCACATCTTCAACCTGGGCCATGGCATCAGCCAGTTCACCCCGCCCGAACATGTGGCCGCGCTGGTGGAAGCGGTGCACAGCCACTCGCGCACCTTGCGCCAAGGCTGAGCCCCTGCCCCTGTGGGGGTGCCATCCGGCCGTGGTGACGCCACGGCTTTTTTGTTGCCGAGTGTCAGAAAATGTTTACAACAGCGGGCAAATTGCAAGTACCCACTTGCATTACCCGCCAATGGCGACGAAGACGCATCCAGGCACCTGCCGGCGGCGTTGTTTTTCGCTCTTTGGCAAGCCCTTGACGGATTTGCACATCCCACTTATGCACAGAAGCGGGCAGGCAGGCATGGGCTGGCCTGCTCTGCTTTTGCTGAGCGCCACATGACGCAAAGTCGTTATAAGCCATTGTTTTTGTTTAAATATAAATTTTTTCTATGCTTACGTGGTAACCGCAGCCTGTTCCACATCGACGGGCTGCCACTGCGTTCCAGCAGATAATCCCCACAAAGTTATCCACAGAAACCCGCATCACACCGGGCGTGCCCTGTGGAAATCCTTGCTGCATGCCGCTTCCGCCCGATTCCGCCTCTCCATCCCCTGATTCCGCCCCCGTGTTCCGGGTCCAGGTGGCCGTGCACACGCCGGTACACAGCGGTGTGGGCGGGCTGTTGACCTACACGCACACCACCGCCCTGCCCCCCGGCACGCTGGTGCGGGTGCCGCTGGGCAACCGGGAGCTGCTGGGCGTGGTCTGGGACAGCCCGGCCGATGCCGAGCCGGTGCCGAATGCCCAGCTCAAGCCCGTGCGCAGCGTGCTCGATGGCCTGCCTCCGCTGGACGCCCGCTGGCGCCGCCTGGTGGCGTTCGCCGCCCAGTACTACCAGCGCAGCCTGGGCGAGATTGCGCTGACCGGCCTGCCCCCTGCCCTGAAGGACATGACGGCCGAACAGTTGGCCCGCCGGCTGGCGCCCAAGTCCAAGAAACTCAGCAAAAAGGCCCAGGCCGCGCTGGATGCCCAGGCCGTGGCCGACGCCGCAGCGCCAGCGCCCGCCTTGCCCCCTACGATTGCACTCAGCGCCGAGCAGCAGGGCGTGTGCGCCCAGATGGACCAGCACCCCGGCCCCTTTCTGCTGTACGGCGCCACCGGCAGTGGCAAGACCGAGGTCTATATGCAGCGCGTGCAGCAGGCGCTGCTGGCCGCCACCGACACCGGCTTTCCGACCCAGGCGCTGGTGATGGTGCCGGAAATCAACCTCACTCCCCAGCTGCTGGAACGCTTCACGGCCCGCTTTGCCCCGCAGTTCGGCCCGCAGGCCGTGGTCAGCATGCACAGCGGCATGACCAACCCGCAGCGCCTGAAAAGCTGGCTGGCGGCCCACACCGGCCAGGCCCGCGTGCTGCTGGGCACGCGCATGGCGGTGTTCGCCAGCCTGCCGGGGCTCCAGGTCATCGTGGTCGACGAAGAGCACGACCCCAGCTACAAGCAGCAGGAGGGGGCACGCTATTCCGCCCGCGACCTGGCCGTGTGGCGGGCCCGTTCCCAGGGCGCCCAGGTGATTCTGGGCAGCGCCACCCCGTCGCTGGAGAGCTGGCACGCCAGCGAGCCCGCCGACAGCGGCGGACCGGGCCGCTACCTGCGGCTGCACATGCCCAGCCGCATTGGCGCGGCCGAGCTGCCGCGCGTGCGCCTGGTGGACATGCGCCAGCAGCCCCGCAAAGCGGTGTTCTCCCCGCCGCTGATCGCGGCCATCACCGAACGCGTGCAGCGCGGCGAGCAGGCGCTGGTGCTGCTCAACCGCCGGGGCTTTGCTCCGGTGCTGTTCTGCGCCGACTGCAACTGGAAGAGCGACTGCCCCCATTGCAGCGCCCACCAGGTGTTCCACAAGGGCGACCGCACGCTGCGCTGCCACCACTGCGGCTTTACCCAGCGCGTGCCGCATGCCTGCCCGGAATGCGGCAACCCCGACATCCTGCCGCTGGGCAAGGGCACGGAGCAGCTGGAGGAAGAGCTGGAGCGGCTGCTGCGCAATGTGCAGCGCCCCGACGGCAACCCGGCCCGCGTGGGCCGTATCGACGCCGACACCACCCGGCTCAAGGGCGCGCTGGAGCAGCAGTTGGACCAGGTGCACAGCGGCGAGATCGATGTGCTGGTGGGCACGCAGATGGTCGCCAAGGGCCACGACTTCCGCCGCATCACGCTAGTGGCCGCCGTACAGCCCGACGGAGCCCTGTTCAGCAGCGATTTCCGTGCGCCGGAGCGCCTGTTCTGCCTGCTGATGCAGGCCGCCGGCCGCGCGGGGCGCGATGGCTCGTATGTCGCCGCCCAGGACAGTCGGCCCGAGATGTGGGTGCAGACCCAGGATCCGGAGCACATGGTGTTCCAGGCGCTGCGCCAGCACGACTACCCGCGCTTTGCCCAGCGCCAACTGCGCGAGCGCGAGGATGCGGGCATGCCTCCCTTCGCCTTCCAGGCCCTGGTGCGCGCCGACGCCCGGACCCAGGAGGCCGCCCAGGACTTTCTGCGCGCCGCCAGCGATGCGGCACGCCAGGGCGAGCTGCCCCATCTGGACGATGTGTTTCTGTACCCGCCCATCCCCATGGCCATGCAGCGCGTGGCCGATGTCGAACGGGCGCAGATGCTGATCGAAGCCACCGACCGCCGCGCGCTGCAGCGCTTCCTGCATGCCTGGCAGCCCTGGCTGCACTGGGTGCGCGGCCAGCCCCAGCACAAAAGCCTAGTGCGCTGGCTGGTGGATGTGGACCCGCAAAGCCTGTAACACCTCCTCTGGTACCGTCACCTGCGCCCGGGGCCCCGGGCTGCGTCAGCGCGGTGTGCGAAACGGCGCGCCGAGCACTCCCATATTGAGAGCAGCCAGAGCACACCTGACAATTCCCCAAGGCAGATTTCACGCCCAGCCCCACATCCCCGGCACAGAACGTGCAGAGAGGCTGTTGCACCGTGCGCGCGCCGCACCATGGCTGTGCGGCGCCGCTGGCAAGTCCGGATTAGCCCCATTGCTGCCCGGCGGCGGCGCGCGCAAGGTGTGCAACCACTCACCACAACCCAGGGATTGTCCATGCGTCTTGCTCCCCGTACTGCCCGCTTCACCCTGCACCGTCTGGCCGCAGCCTCCGTGGTCACGGCTTCACTGTTGCTGGCCGGATGCGCCACCCAGTCCAGCTCCACCGCGGCCCCCATGGCTGCAGCCCCGGCTGCCGCACCGGCCCCTGCCGCCCCGGCGGCACCTGCGACCCAGCCCGTTGCGGCCGGACCCAAGGCCAATGTCGTGGTGCTGGCCACCGGCGGCACCATTGCCGGTGCCGGCGCCTCCACCATCAACAGCGCCACCTACACGGCCGCCAAGGTGCCGGTAGACAAGCTGCTGGCTGGCCTGCCCGAACTGGCCCAGGTGGCCAATGTGCGCGGTGAACAGGTCTTCCAGATCGCTTCCGAAAGCTTCACCAACGACAACCTGCTGGCCCTGGCCAAGCGCGTATCGGCCTTGTCCAAGCAGGGCGATGTGGACGGCATCGTGGTCACCCACGGCACCGACACCCTGGCCGAGACCGCCTATTTCCTGAGCCTGGTGGTGCACACCGACAAGCCCATCGCCGTGGTCGGCAGCATGCGCCCCGGCACGGCCCTGTCCGCCGACGGCGCGCTGAACCTGGTCAATGCCGTCAGTGTGGCGGCGTCCAAGGACGCACGCGGCAAGGGCGTGCTCGTCACGATGAACGACGAGCTGAACACCGCCCGCGATGTGAACAAGGACATCAACATCCAGACCGGCGCCTTCAAGAGCCAGTGGGGCCCGCTGGGCATGGTGGTGGAAGGCAAGAACTACTGGTTCCGCGCCCCCGTGAAGCGCCACACCAACCAGTCCGAGTTCAACATCGACAACATCACGCAGCTGCCCCAGGTGGACATCGTCTATGCCTACGGCACCGTGCAACCCACGGCCGTGAATGCCCTGGTGGCCGGTGGCGCCAAGGCCATCATCCATGCCGGCACCGGCAACGGCTCGGTGGCTGACCGCATGGTCAAGCCGCTGCAGGATGCCCGTGCCAAGGGCACCATCATCGTGCGCTCCTCCCGCGTGCCCTACGGCTTTGTGCTGCGCAACGCCGAGCAGCCCGACGACAAGTACGACTGGGTCGTCGCCCACGACATGCGCCCTGAAAAGGCACGCATCCTGACCATGCTGGCCCTGACCCGGGGCGCCGACACCAAGACGCTGCAACGGATGTTCTGGGAATATTGAGCGGCGCCACGGCCCGCAGACCGGACCGTTCTCAGGCACTGCCGCAAAGCAGGTCCGGGCTTCCGGCCCCGCCAGCGGAGCCATCCCCATCGGCCGGTGCCAGCGACGTCTGCACCGGCCGCTGTTTTTTCACCGCGCTCCGTCGGGGTCCGGAGGCCTCCCCGAAAAGCGAGGCCCCTCGCCTCCCAAGCGCGGCAAGACGGAAAAGACCGGTTCTGTCTGGGCTGCCCGCCTACGCGGCCGGCGCCAGCCAGGTCACTGCCGCCGAGAACGTGACAAACGCCAGCGCGGTGCTGACCAGGATGATGCGCGCCACGCGCCCGCCATGGGCACCAAAACGTTCGGTCAGCAGCGACACATTGCTGGCACTGGGCAGGGCCGACACCAGCACCAGCGCCACCATGGCCTCGGTCGACAGCGGCAGGCCCAGCGCCACGGCCGCCTGGCAGGCGGACCACACCAGCAGCGGGTGCACCAGCAGCTTGACCAGTGCAATCGGCACATAGTCGCGCGGGGCCAGCTGTTCGTGCAGGTTCATCTGCGAACGCGCCAGGACCGCCCCGATGGTGAACAGCGCCACCGGCGAGGCAGCGCCCGCCAGCATGGCCACGGTTTTGTCTATGGGTCCGGGCAGCTCGAACGCCAGGGCCGATGCCACGGCCCCCAGCGCAATCGACCAGGGCATGGGGTTGGACAGCATGCCCCTGAGTGCCTTGCGCAGCGCCTGCACGGCCCCGCCCTCCCCCTCGCCCAGCCGCGACAGTGCAATGCACAGCGAGGTGGTGATCACCATGTCCAGCGCCATGGTCAGTATCACCGGACCGGCGCTGCCCTCGCCCAGCAGTGCCACCAGCAGCGGCACGCCCATGAAGCCGGAATTGGGAAAAGCGGCCACCAGCGCGCCAAAGGCGGCGTCGTTCCAGCCCCAGCGCCGCAGCGTCAGCGCCAGGGTGGCGGCCACCAGCGCCAGCCCGCACAGCAGGTACACCCCGGCCACCACCGGATCCAGCAGCTGGGCAATCGGGGTTTGCGCCCCGAAGCGGTAAAGCATGCATGGCAGGGCAAAGAACAGCACAAAGGTGTTCAGGCCCGAAATGGCCGACAGCGGCAGCACACCGCCCCGCGTAGCGATATAGCCACACAGCACCAGCGCGAAGAAGGGAAAGGTAACGATCAGAACGGACAGCACAGGCCAGGATTGTCGCTGCACCGCAGCACGATGCAGCCCCGGAAAAATCCGGTGTCCCGCAAAGCACAAGGCCGTGGCCGGGTGCCGCGGGCGCTGCGGCGGTGTCCGGACAGGCCGCCCGGCGGGCGGCAAGCGCCTTGTCCACCGATCGCCCGCCATGGTGAAAACCTTGCACAAGATATCTGTTGGCACAGCAGGCGCAGCGTCCGCAGCAGGCCCTCATGCTCTGGCCCCAGGAACGCCTGCCCCGCGGCTAGCGCCTTCCCCGGCACTGCATGCATTTACAGACGAATACCTTGATTAACACTGATCTGCAGAAGAAATCCGGAAAGCCGCGCCATGCTCTCGCACCCAACTCCGTATCATTTGCGTCCAACCACCTTTAATGATTCCGCCCGCCGAGGCGACGTCGTTCTGCATTCATGTCCGCTGGTCTGAACCTGGCCCAACTCCAAGCCGTCCACTACACCGAAGGGCCCTGCCTTGTGCTGGCTGGTGCCGGCTCGGGCAAAACACGGGTGATCACGCACAAGATTGCCAAGCTGATCGAGAACGGCATGGCCCCGCGGCGCATTGCGGCCATCACCTTCACCAACAAGGCCGCGGCCGAAATGCGCGAGCGCGCGGCCGGACTGATCGGCCGCCAGGCCAAGGATGTGCTGGTCTGCACCTTCCACGCCCTCGGGGTGCGCATGGTGCGCGAAGACGGCCATGCACTGGGGCTCAAGCCCAGCTTCAGCATCCTGGATGCCGACGATGTGACCGGCATCCTCAAGGACTGCGCCGGCGGCACCACCGACGTGGCCACCGCCCGCCAGTGGCAATGGACCATCAGCAACTGGAAGAACGCCGGCTGGGACAGCCGCAAGGCCCTGGCCCTGGCCCAGGACGACCACCAGCGCAGCATCGCCCTGATCATGCAGCGCTACGAAGAGCGCCTGACCGCCTACCAGAGCGTGGACTTTGACGACCTGATCGGCATGCCCATGCGCCTGCTGCGCGGCCACCCCGAGGTGCGCGAGAAATGGCAGCGCATCCTGGGCCATGTGCTGGTCGACGAGTACCAGGACACCAATGCCACGCAGTACGAGCTGCTGAAGATGCTGGTGGGCGAGCGCGCGCATTTCACGGCCGTGGGGGACGACGACCAGTCCATTTACGGCTGGCGCGGCGCCACGCTGGACAACTTGAAGAAGCTGCCCATCGACTACCCCCACCTCAAGCTCATCAAGCTGGAGCAGAACTACCGCTCCACCTCGGCCATTCTGCGTGCCGCCAACAATGTGATCGGCCCCAACCCCAAGCTGTTTCCCAAGACCCTGTTCTCGGAACTGGGCGAGGGCGAGCCGGTGCGCGTGGTCGACTGCGACACCGAAGAACATGAGGCCGAACGCGCCGTGGCCCGCATCCAGAGCCTGCGCGCGGGCGTCAACCCGCAGCCGGCGTGGAAGGATTTCGCCATCCTCTACCGCGCCAACCACCAGGCCAAGCCGTTTGAAAAGGCGCTGCGCAAGGCCAACATCCCGTACAAGGTCTCGGGCGGCACCAGCTTCTTCGACCGGGCCGAAATCAAGGACCTGTGCGCCTGGTTCCGGCTGTGGATCAACAACGACGATGACCCGGCCTTCCTGCGCGCCATCACCACCCCGCGCCGCGGCATCGGCCACACCACGCTGGGCAAGCTGGGCGAATTCTCCGGCCAGCACAAGCTGTCGATGTTCGGCGCACTGTTCAGCCACATGCTCGAAGCCGTGGTACCGAAGAAGGCGCACGAAAGCCTGCTCGAGTTCGGCCGCTACCTCAATGACCTGGAATACCGGGCCCGCCACACGCTGGGCGCCGAGGCCAGCCGGACCTTCATGCTCGACTGGCTCAAGGAGATCGGCTACGAGCAGCACCTGTACGACAGCGAGGACAGCGAGTCCGTGGCCGCTGCCCGCTGGAGCAATGTGCTGGAGTTCTGTGACTGGATGAGCCAGCGCGCTGGCGGCCAGATCGAAGACGCGGCCGGCACCACCACCCAGACCGAAGTCAAGAGCCTGCTGGAAGTGGCCCAGAACATTGCCCTGCTCTCCACCATCAGCGAGCGCGAGAAGGAACAGGACATGGTGGTCCTGTCGACGCTGCACGCCTCCAAGGGCCTGGAATGGCCGCATGTGGTGCTGGTCGGCGTGACCGAAGGCATGCTGCCCTTCAAGCTGGACGACGACAACGGCAAGCAGGAAAAGGTGAGCGACGACATTGCCGCCCGCCTGCAGGAAGAGCGTCGCCTGATGTACGTGGGCATCACCCGCGCCCAGCGCACGCTGGCCGTCAGCTGGACCAAGCGCCGCAAGAAGGGCCGCGACATGGTGCAGTGCCAGCCCAGCCGTTTCATCAAGGAAATGAACCTGGACGCGGCCACCGCCAAGGAAGACCCGCGCGAAAAACTGCGCAAGCTGCGCGCGGAATTTGCCGCGCGCTCCACCGTGCAGCAACCGGCGCCATGACACCGCCCTGTGAACCCATGCCCCTGATTCCGTTTGTACCCCCGCGCCTGCGCACCCTTGCCCTCATCGCTGCCGGTGCGCTGGCCTCCGTCGTACAGGCCCAGAACAGTGCCTCCGATGCAGCCGGCTGCCTGGACGCCTGGGACATGGGCGCGGCGCAGCTGCAAGGCGAATGGACGGCCACCGTGGCCGCCCAGCCCGATGCCGCCCTGCTGCAACTGGGCCCCCACCCCGAGTGGAAAGGCACGGTCAAAGGCACGGTCGAGCGCGCCGGCACCCGCCATGCCATGGTGGGCGATGTGAACCGTGGCGCCGTGACGCTGGAGGAATCGGCCAACGGCATCAACATCAGCGGCACCTGGCTGGGCGAGGTGAGTGACGACAGCTGTGCCCGCGAGATCCGCGGTGATTACCAAGCCGGCGATGACGCCCCGACCCAGCCTTTTGTGCTGCGCAAGCGCTCGCCCTGAACCCTGGAATTTTCTGACCATGCAGGCAACCCCACTCACTCTCACCCGCGCGCTGCCAGGCGCCACGGCCCTGGCCACGCTGGCCATCTGCGGGGCCTGGGGCCTGCCCGCTCCTGCCCAGGCCGCAGAGCCGCTGACCGGCGATGCCTGGCGCCAATGCGCTGCCACCACCGACAACCAGGCCCGTCTGGCCTGCTTTGACGGCTGGGCGCAGCAGCAGCAACCGCTGACTCCGCCCCCCGCCACCATGTTCCATGCCCCGGCGGCCAGTGCCCAGGAGCAGGCGGCTGCGCCACAGCAGGGTGTCCAGCAGACCGTGCAGCAGGCCGCCCAGGAACCGATGGTGGTGGCCGATGTCTCCGGCCAGGGCCTGCAGCCCACCAACGGCGGCTGCCGCGATCCACGCTACAGCGAAATGTCGCGCTTCTTCGAGCTGGAACCCGGCTCGGACTGCGGCACATTCAGCTTCCGTGGCTACCGGCCCATGTCGGTGTCGCTGACCACAGCCGACCATGTGAACGAGCAGCCCAGTTCGCCCGGCAAGGCCGCCTCGACCGAGCAGCCGTACAAGACCCAGGAAATGCGCATCCAGCTGTCGGCCCGCACCAAGATCGCCTCGGGCCTGCTGACCGACTCCAGCACGGGCCGCAAGGACTCGCTGTGGGTGGGCTACACCCAGCAGTCCTACTGGCAGGTGTTCAACGGCGACATCTCACGCCCGTTCCGCACCACCGACCACGAGCCGGAAATCTTCTACGTCTACCCCACCGACGCCCAGCTGCCGTTCGGCTGGCGCTGGCGCTACAGCGGCGTGGGCCTGGTGCACCAGTCCAATGGCCAGAGCGAGCCGCTGTCGCGCAGCTGGAACCGCTGGTACCTGATGACCGGCGCCGAGCTGGGCAAACGCTGGCAGGTGAATGCCCGCCTGTGGAAACGCATCCCCGAAGGCTCGGGCGACGACGACAACCCGGGCATCCAGAATTACATCGGCCGGGGCGAAGTCAAGCTGGGCTGGAATATCAACGACCAGAACTACCTGGGCGTGACCGCGCGCGGTTCGCTGGGCAAGGGCAAGGGGTCCGGCCGCGTCGAATGGCTGCGGACCCTGGGCGAAGGCTGGAATGGCGGCAAGAGCAATCTGCGCCTGCATGTGCAGCTGTTCAGCGGCTATGGCGACAGCCTGATCGACTACAACTACAAACGGACCGTGTTCAGCGTGGGCCTGAGCCTGCTGGATTTCTGAGCAACCACTTAGGCCAGGACGCTGGGCTACCGCCGGTCCTGGCCTTCGTACAGAATCACAGACTGTTTCCGATTTCTCTGGGCGAACGTTCTTGCACGGCAGCAGATCTGCCCCTCAGAATGCGCCACATGCACAAGTGCAATGCACTGGGCATATTCGATTAAAGGCATCAATCCCTGTTTCATCGCAGGTTCTGCTGCCGGTGTTTCGCTGACAATGCGCTTCCCAGAGGACCACAATGGATCTGCAATATCAGCTCAAGGCAGGCAACTACTACCTGTATGACATGCGCGAAAAACCCAGCGCAGTCACAGGTGAGCGCCGCTTCAAGCTGAAAACCGCAGATGTGGCCATTGCCTTTGACATGCACACCGGCGAGGTGCACCAGCACGGCAACCCGCTGCGCATCCATTCCTGGGCCCTGACCATGCGGCGGCGCCTGCGCTCGGCAGGTCTCTGGGACGAAGCCGACGATATCATCGTGATCTCCGGCCCCCTGCCGGTGGACGAAATCAACAAATGCCTGTGGATACGCGGCTACTGCCGCCGCATGTTCCAGCGCCTGGCCACCCTGCCCCATGGCAAGCTGCAATCCAGCTGCCAGGGTGCCAACCCTTTCCGGCGCCAGGCGGCCTGAGGCCCACCCTCTGAAAAACCAAACGGGACCGCGGTCCCGTTCTTTCTGGCCGGGCGGCTGCCCGGTCCGGCCGCTTACAGGCCGGCCTGGATGGACAGCGGCGTCACCCCGTCGGCCATGACCTGGGCACCTTCTTCACCCAGCACGTCCCGCGCCTCATCCACGCGCGGCTTCACCACGGTGACCGGCATCGGGCTGTGCTTGAGCACGTACTGCGACACGGAGCCCATCAGCGCCCCGCGCAAGGCCCCCATGCCCCGCGCACCGATCACGATCTGGTCGCACTGCAGGCGTTCGGCCATGTCCACCAGCGTGGGAGCCGGTTCGCCCAGCGCCACTTCCACTTCGTGGGGCACATCCGCCAGCTGCAACTCCACCACCGCCGGCGCGGCCAGATGGGCACCGGCTTCCATGGCCGCATTGGCAATCGCATCCCCATCCTGGGTGGCCAGCTCCAGGAACGAAGCCTCTTCCTGCACCTGGGCCAGCACCACCGTGGCGCGCAAACCGCTGCGCGCCAGCGCCACCGTATGGCGTACGGCTTCCAGCGCATAAGGGGAGCCGTCCACAGCCACCAATATTCTTGTCATTGCACTACCTCCTTGTCGATCGATTGACCACTTGTCCCCACTATAGACACCCTGCAGATTCCGGCACAACCCATGCCAGAGCAAACACCGGTGTCATCCATCTGGGACAATGCGCGCCATCATGCTGCAGTTTGACCTTCTCAAGACCGATCCGACCAGCCACGCACGCCGTGGCACCGTGACCCTGAACCACGGCAAGGTCCAGACCCCCATCTTCATGCCCGTGGGCACCTATGGCACCGTCAAGGGCGTGATGCCGCGCAGCCTGGAAGAAATGGGCGCGCAGATCATCCTGGGCAACACCTTCCACCTGTGGATGCGCCCGGGCCTGGACATCATGAAGTCCTTCGGCGGTCTGCATGGCTTCGAGAAGTGGGACAAGCCCATCCTGACCGACTCGGGCGGTTTCCAGGTCTGGTCGCTGGGCTCCATGCGCAAGATCACCGAAGAGGGCGTGCACTTCCAGAGCCCCGTCAACGGCGACAAGCTCTTCATGTCGCCCGAAGTCAGCATGCAGATCCAGACGATCCTGAATTCGGACATCGTCATGCAGCTGGACGAATGCACGCCGTACGAGACCAACGGCAAGAAGACCACCGAGGCCGAAGCGCGCAAGTCCATGGAGATGAGCCGCCGCTGGGCCCTGCGCTCCAAGCAGGAGTTCGAGCGCCTGGGCAACCCCAACGCCCTGTTCGGCATCGTGCAGGGCGGCATGTACACCAATCTGCGCGAGGAATCGCTGCAGGCGCTGGTCGAGATGGACTTCCCCGGTTACGCCGTGGGCGGCGTCTCCGTGGGCGAGCCCAAGGACGAGATGCTGGAGATCATGGCCCACACCCCCCACCTGCTGCCGGCCCACAAGCCGCGCTACCTGATGGGCGTGGGCACGCCGGAAGACCTGGTACAGGGCGTGGCCGATGGCGTGGACATGTTCGACTGCGTGATGCCCACGCGCAATGCGCGCAACGGCACCATCTTCACGCGCTATGGCGACCTGAAGCTGCGCAACGCCCGCCACAAGGTGGACCACCAGCCCATCGACACCACCTGCACCTGCCATGCCTGCGCAGGCACCAGCGGCGTGAGCTGGGATGACGGCGGCCGCGACGGCTTCAGCCGCGCCTATCTGCACCACCTGGACCGCTGCGGCGAAATGCTCGGCCCGATGCTGACCACCATCCACAACCTGCACTACTACCTGAACCTGATGCAGGAAGTGCGCGACGCGCTGGACGCCGGCACCTTCGCCGCATTCCGCCAGAAGTTCGCCCAGGACCGCAGCCGCGGCGTCTGACCCTGGGGACTCTTTCCCAGTGGAAAAGCATGGCGCGCGCCACACGCGCCATGCCGCAGCCGCGTCCGGGCAACCGGACCGGCGGGCCGCCAACCAGGTGGTCGGTGATCAGGTGCTGGACGGCGGCGCGCTGTGGCCCGGCCCTGCCATCCCGAGTGGTACGCCCAGCGCCGAAGGCGTTTCCTTCGCCGGCGTGCCACAGGCATGGCAGTAGCGGCTGAAAGCGCTCTTGCGGGTGTTGCAGTGGCCGCAGTGGTCAAACAGGCCGATGCCGCAGTGGGGGCAGAAGTCGATCTCGGTGTTCTTCAGGTCCACCGGCCGCTCGCAGCCCGGGCACACGCTTTTGGCCAGCCGGCCCAGCGCCACGTCATAGCCCAGCTCCACGCGGCGCTGCACTTCGGGCAGTGCCTCCTGGAGCTTCTGCTTTTCCAGGTAGCGGTTCAACGCCAGGATGGCATAGCGCCCCAGCAGCACCGTGACCACAATGCCCACGATGTAGCGCACATAGCCGCCGTAGTCGGGCAGGTAGGGCACCAGCTCCACAAAGAAGGCAAACAGCGCAAAGAAGATGAAGCCCCAGACAAAGGGCCACCAGGTGCTCTTGCGTTGCCTGGCGAACAACCAGCCGGCCGCCACCAGCAAGGGCAAGGTGATGGCCAGGCGGTACAGGAACACGCGCAGCTCCACCTCCCGCTGCCGGGCCAGCCAGTCCGGATAGGCGGCATCGCGCAGCTCCCGCCATTCGTTGTCTGCGGCGGACACGTTCTGCGAAGCTGCCAGGCTGGTCTGCTCCACCTGCTCCAGCAACTGGCGGGCCTGGTTTTCCGCCTGCTTGATCTTGTCGAGCGCCTGGGTACGGGCAATCAGCTCGCTGTCCTGCTCCGGGCGCTCGGTCGCGCGTCGCGTGGCCACCCAGTTGTCGAAGGATTCGCGGGCCGACTGATAGCGGGCCTTCTCGGCGTCGTATTTCAGCCGCGCCGTGTCGCGCGCCTTGTCCGCCTGGCGCTCCACCGCCTGGGCCTGACGCAACGCGGCCCGCACCCGCTCGGCATCGGCCGCGGGAATGAAGTCTTCCACCTCCTGCACACGCTCCGCCTGCGGCAGATTGCCCACCACCAGCCCGCCCAGGCCGATCAGAAACGAGGCAAACACCACCGCCACCAGCCACAGGCCGCGGCGGAACCATTTCTCGGGCAACCGCAAAGACTTGCTCATGGAAACTCCTGATTCAATAGCTGCTTGTGCGCGCTGCAGCGGCGCGAAACACCAGTTTAATCACCACTCTACTGCACCACACGCGGCGCACCTGCCAGTTGGGCACGCTGCAGCCACTGGGTGACGGAATCCACCGTCACGGTCTGGATGCGGCTGGTGAAGCGCTGGTCGTTCGGGTGGTCGTCAAAAGCGATGTTCGCCGCCGACATGCGCCCGCCCAGGCGCGTCCAGGAGCGGATGGTCAACGTACTGGGTTCGTAGCCCTTGAACTTCAGCCAGGCCTGGGCCTGGCTGCGCTGCTGCACGGTGGCCGGCTCCATCGCGGCGGCCAGGCTTTCGATGGCCCATTGGTTGGACTGCTGGTACTTCTGCCCCCAGGCGTAGCTGACCATGCTGTAGGGCTGGTGCTGCATGCGCAGCACGGTCTGCGGTGCGGTCAGGTAGCTCCACAGCGCCTGCTGGACGGCCGGGGTGGGCACCTGCACGGCGGCCACATAGCGCCACAGATCGTCCAGAAAGAACTCGCCCAGTCCCTGGCGGTAGACCCAGCCATCGGCAGTGCCGCAGATATTGAGCTTGTGCGCCACTCGCCACGGCCCTTCCGGCGTGCGGTAGGCCCAGCCGAAGTGGGAGTACTGCAGCTGGTAGCTGGACAGGTCCTGGCCCGCCCGGGCCAGCAGCAGCACCTTGCTGCCGTTCTTCTGGTACTCCGCTTCCAGCACCTGCGCCGTGCGCTGCGCCAGGTTCAGGCCCTGCGTCAGGGTCTCCACGTTCAGCGGCTTGGCGTCGCAGTTGCGGCCGGCATGGGCGTTGCCCGCCAGGGTGGCCAGCGCCAGGCACAGCAGGCTGGCCAGGCGGGGAAGGGAACAGTGCAGTGGATGCATGGCAGAAACTCCGGCTCGGTCGATGGCTGGCTTACAGACGCTCGTTGTGCAGCAGCGCCTTGCCCACCGCGTTGGGGATGAAGGCCAGCACCTTGCCGGCGGCCGACAACACCACGCCCGCACCAATGGCGCTGCTCTGGATCACCGTGCCCACGCCCACCGAGGCAGCCCCCACCGCATTGCCCGACACCTCCAGCACCGCCGAGGCGCCGGTGGCCACGTTCTTGACCACGTAGACAACGCCATGGGCCGATGCCTCCACCCCTTCCACCAGCAGCGAGGCACCGACGCCGGACACCAGCAGCGGCGCAGCCAGCACGTCTTCGGACGCGCCGCCTTGGGACGCCACGGCCACCATCGACGCCAGCGGCAGGGCCGACAGCACCAGCGAGGTATCGCTTTGGGCATGGGCGGCACCCGCGCCACCCCACAGTGCGCCGGCCATGCCCAGTGCACACAGGCTGTGGCGCAGGCTGCGGCCCCAGGCGGCAGTGATACGGCGGGTGAAAGCGGTAGGGATGTGCACGAAAGTCTCCTTGAAAGTGATCTGCATGCAACGGCTGCTGCAGTGCGGCGAATCATCGCCAGACCGCGCCTGCGGCACGCCATATTTGTGCCACCAGCACACGGCACGCTTCTTTGGGTACTTTATGGCGATACTTTCAGCAACGCTTCTGCGGCACAGCGCCGCTTCGGAATACCTAAAATCCGCTTTTGCATCGCTTAAGCTGTCTGCCATGTCTCCGTCAAGCCCCTGCATTTCCTTGTCTGTGCGACTGCGCTGGCTGCATGGCAGCAGGCGCATGCCGTCCTGGGCGCCGATGGTACTGGCACTGGGCCTGGGGATGGCCGCCCACAGCCGGGCGCAGACCGCACCACCGGTGGTGCCCGCGTTCTCGGCCATGGCCGCCGGCGCGGTGCCGGCACCCTGGCATTTCGCCAGCCTGCCGCGCAAGAAGCCCACGGAATTCAGCGTGGCACCGCTGGACGGCCAGCAGGTGCTGCGGGTGCACACCCAGGATGCCTATGGCAATCTGGTGCTGGCGATCGGCAGCCCGGGCAGCTCCGCCCGCCAACTGCACTGGCGCTGGCGCGTCGACCAGCCGGTGCAGGGCGCCGACCTGCGCCAGCGCGCCGGGGACGATGCGGCACTCAAGCTGTGCGTGTCTTTTGATTTCGATGCGCGGCAGCTGAGCTGGAGCGAGCGCACCAAGCTGCACCTGGGCCAGATCGCCACCGGCGAACCCATCCCGACCGAGACCCTGTGCTACGTCTGGGATGGGACATCGCCAGCAGGCAGCGTGCTGCACAGCCCCTTCACCCACCGTTTGCGCTACCTGGTGCTGCACGGCAGCAATGCGCCCCTGGGACGCTGGCAGGAAGAAAAGCGGGACCTGGCGGCCGATTACGCCCGCGCCTTCGGGGACGAATCGCCCCAGGGTATGCCGGCGCTGACGGCGATCACCGTCTCCGCCGACGCCGACAACACCCACGGCGAAGGGCTGGCCTACCTGGGCGACATCCATTTGCTGCCGTAAGCGCCGCGCAGCCGCTGCCCTCAGCGTGCCAGCAGCGCTGCCACCCGGGTGCGCAGGCCTTCGGGCGTGACCTGCGCGGCCGGCACGGCGTCCCCCACCTCCAGGCCCACCGCATTAAACAGGCCCCGGCGCAGCGGCTGCACCATGGCCACGTTCCTGCCGCCACGCACTTCGATGCGGCTGAAGTAGGAGCCCCACAGATTGGTCAGCGCCATGGGCACCACGGACACCTCCAGGCCATCGGCCCGGGCCTGTTCCAGGATTTTCAGGATGCCGGGCTTGAAGGGCTGCAGCTGGCCATCGGCAGTGATGCCCCCTTCCGGGAAGATGGCCAGCAGATCGCCTTCGCGCAGCACCTGGGCCGCGCGGGCGAACGCGGCCTCGTAGGTGGCCGGATCCTCCTTTTGCGGCGCAATCGGAATGGTCTTGGCCAGCTTGAACAGCCAGCCCAGCACCGGCGTCTGGAAGATGCGGTGGTCCATGACAAAGTGGATGGGGCGCGGGCTGGCCGCCATCATCAAAATGGCATCGACAAAGCTCACGTGGTTGCACACCAGCACCGCCGCGCCGTGGGCCGGGATATGGTCCGCGCCGCGCACCCGGAAGCGGTAGACAAAGTGCGTGATGACCCAGGCGACAAAGCGCAGCAGGTACTCCGGCACCAGCAGGAACACGTAGAACGCCACCAGCGCGTTCGCAATGCCGGTGAGCAGGAAAACCTGGGGAATGCTGGCCCCGGCTGCCAGCAAGGCCCCGGCCAGCACGCTGGAGGCAATCATGAACAGCGCGTTGAGGATGTTGTTGGCCGCGATGATGCGGGCGCGGTGCGTGGGCTGGCTGCGCATCTGGATCAGGGCGTACATGGGCACGCTGTAGATGCCGGCCGACAGCGCCAGCATGCCCAGATCCCACATTACGCGCCAGTGCACGCTCTGCGCAAAGAAGGTACCCACGCCCATCAGGTCGGACGGCGGCAGGGCGTGCGCGGCAAAGTACAGATCGATGGCGAACACGCTCATGCCGATGGCGCCCAGCGGCACCAGGCCGATTTCCACCTGCCGGCGGCTGAACACCTCGCACAGCAGCGCGCCAACGCCGATGCCGATGGAGAAGATCACCAGCAACAGCGATGCCACATGTTCGTCGCCGTGCAGCACTTCCTTGGCAAAACTGGGGAACTGGGCCAGGAACACGGCGCCGAAAAACCACATCCAGCTGATGCCCAGCAACGAACGGAACACCACCGGCTGCTGGCGTGCCAGTTGCAGATTGCGCCAGGTTTCGGTGAACGGGTTCCAGTTGATGACCAGGCCCGGATCGGTGGCCGGCGCATGCGGAATGAACTGGGCGCACAGCCGCCCGACCAGCGCCAGGGCCACGCAGACCACCGCCACCTGGGTGTGTCCCACCTCCGGCACAGCCACCAGCAGGCCGCCGGCCACATTGCCCAGCAGGATGGCGACAAAGGTGCCCATTTCCACCATGCCATTGCCGCCGGTCAGCTCGCGGTCGTTCAGCACCTGGGGCAGGTAGGCGAACTTGACGGGGCCGAACAGCGTGGAGTGCAGGCCCATCAGAAACACACAGCCCAGCAGCACCGGCACGTTGGCCGTGAAGAAGCCCCAGGCGGCGATGGCCATGATGGCGATCTCCAGGTTCTTCACCAGGCGGAACATGCGCGTCTTGTCCCATTTGTCGGTCAGCTGGCCCGAGGTCGCCGAAAACAGCAGGAACGGCAGGATGAACAGCGCACCGATCACCAGCCCCGCCATGGCGTGCGGCAACCAGCCCACGCTGAGCTGGTAGGTCACCATCACCGTGAAGGCGAACTTGAACAGGTTGTCGTTGGCCGCACCACAGAACTGCGTCCAGAAGAAGGGGGCAAAGCGCCGCTGGCCCAGCAAGGCAAACTGGTTGGGATGGGGTTCCGATGGCGCGTGGTGGTCATGGTCCGGCTGTTGCATCTCACCCTCTGTGGGACCTGTTCACAGGCCCGGTTTTGTACATGGATTCAAGTTCATGGGGCCTTGGCGGGCCCCTCTGCGCTGCATTATTTACGATAAAAATCATGGTGCTGCATCCACACCAGTGTCAGCGCAACGCCGCCGCAGGGCGCCGCATTTCGGCCGCGGCACCGGACCGTCACACCGGCGGTATCCATAATCGATACCAATGAGCACCACCATCGACCTGATCCACGCGCTGAAGAAAGAGCTGAAGGCTGCGCACATGACCTATGCCGACCTGGCGCGCCATCTCGACATGGCCGAATCCAGCGTCAAGCGCATGCTCTCCAAGGGCGATATGCCCCTGTCCCGCATCGATGCCATCTGCCGCGCGCTGGGGGTCGACTTTGCCGACCTGGCGCGGCGCGTGGCCGACAGCCAGCCGCTGCTGCAGGAGATGACGCCCGAGCAGGAAACCGCCGTGGTGGCCGATCGCAAGCTGCTGCTGATGGCCATCTGCGTGCTCAGCCAGTGGACGCTGGAGCAGATCACCGCCACCTACCGCATGACGGAGGCCGAAGGCATACGCTACCTGGCGCAGCTGGACCGCATCGGCATCATCGAGCTGCGCCCCGGCAACCGCTACCGCCTGCGCCTGGCCAAGACCTTCCGCTGGCGGGCACGCGGACCGGTGATGGAGTATTTCCGCGAGCATGCGGTGCTGGACTACTTTGGCGGCAGCTTCGACCAGCCGGGGGAGACCATGCTCATGGTGCATGGCAATATCTCGCGCGCCCTGGCGCCCAGTTTCGTGGACCGCATCCAGCGCCTGGCGCACGATTTTTCGCAACAGCATCTGCAGGACCAGCGCCTGCTGCCCGAACAGCGCGAGGGCTACACCCTGGTGCTGGGCATGCGCAGCTGGGAATTCACGGCCTTCACGGCCCTGCGCCGCTGAAAGGGCAGTTGCAAGGCAAACGCTGCGCCGCACTGTCCGTGCATTTGCCTACGCAGCTTCACACAGCTTTGCACAGCAGCGATCCCCGCTTGACGCAGCCCCCCGATGCTGGAGGCACTGCAAACCACGCGCAAGAGGAGCCGCTCATGTCCCACACCCCTGCCCTGACCACCCGCCTGCTGCTGGGCGCCGCCCTGGCGCTGACGGCGGCACTCGCCTCGGCCCAGCCGGTGTACCGCGCAGCCCCTGGCGCCCCGCTGGCCGTGGAAGTGCGCCATGACGGCCGCCACATGCACCGCCCGCCTCCCCCGCCGCCCCGTTATGAACGCCATCGCCCCCGCGCCGGCCATGCCTGGGTCAGCGGCCATTGGCGCTGGCAGGGGCACCGCTATGTCTGGATTCCCGGCCACTGGGTCAAGGCCCCGCGCCACCACCGCCCGTACTACGGTCACCGCTGACATCCCGCGCTGATATTCCGCCCTGACAGCGCAACGCCCCGTGAAGGGGCGTCGTGTCGTGGGGGAAAGCTGCTTACACCAGCGCCTGGGTGAACACCGTCAGCTGGCCGCTCATGCCGTGGACTTCCCGACCGGAGATTTCCCCGGCGGTCACAAAGCCCACCAGCGGGATCGGGCCCAGCGCATGGCGGATCAGCTGCAGCTCGGCATCGGCTTCGTTGGTGGCCGCCGTGCCTCCGCGCAGGTGGCTGCGCACATAGATGGCGCCGCGCACCATGCGCGCCGGCGCGGGCACGCCGGCCTGGGGCCAAGGGATGTCCGGTGCCAGCTCTTCCTGGATTTCGGCACAGGCGCGGCGCAGCTCGGACCAGGCCGCCGCACTGCTGCGTTCGCAGAACGCCACATGCATGCCCTTGTCCACCGTCTCGTCCAGCACAATGCCGCGGCGCAGCGGGTCCAGGCCCACGATCGGGCGCACGCGCGAACGCACATCGATGCTGCTGCCGTGCGGCGTGTAGGTGTCCAGCGACAGCGCCAGCAGCGTGTTGCGCACGCGGCTGATGGCGGCCTGGGCGTCCACCTCCAGTTGCACATCCAGGGTCTGCATCAGCACGTCCAGCGCCGGGCGGCCGTTCAGTCCCAGGATCACATGGTCACGCGCCTCGGTGATCTCCATCGGCGGGGCAATGGGCTTGCAGCCCTGCACCACGCGCGAGAGGGTGTGCACCTGGTCGGAAAACGCCACGCCCGACAGCCCGCCGGACAGCAGACCGGTGTCATGGGCCACTGGCAGCTTGCGGCTCCAGGCCAGCTGGATGCCGCAGCGCCGGTCGGAACCGAAGCCCCCCATCATCTCGCCACTGGCGGTGTGCGAAGCCAGCTCCAGCAGCAGCTCTTCCAGCTCGGGCATGCGCCCGTCGCCGTGCACCAGCACGCTGTGCACCTCGAAACCTTCCACCTCGACCCGGGCAATCGGCTGCAGGCCGGAGAACTGGCGGAAGTCCGCCGTGCCCAGCAGCGGCAGCATCACGGCCAGGGCCCCCTGCTCGCCGGCGTAGCGCATGTCGCCGCCCAGAATGGCCGGGGCCGCCATGCCGCTCCAGTGGCTGACTTCGGGCAGTTCCTTGGCGACTGAGGCCAGGATGTCCGCCGCATGCGCGGCATAGGGGGTGGTCAGATACATCAGGCCCAGTGCGGGCCAGGCTTGGCCCGATTGCATGGCCATTTGCGCCCGCAGTTGTGCCACCACCTGGGACAGCGCTTGCTGCCATTGGGCGTGGCTGGCATGGGCACAGGGAAAAAACGCCATGGAGTCCGTCCCTGTCCTTAGCGGCTGCGCTTGCGCGCGGGGGCGGCAGGCTTGGCCGCGGCTTTAGGCGCCGCAGTGCGCGCCGCTTGGGGTGCAGCCTTTTTGGCCGCAGGCGCTTTCTTGGCTGCGGAGACCTTCTTGGCTGCGGAGGCCTTCTTCGCGGCAGCGCTGCGCGGGGTGGCCGAAGGTGCGCCAGCACTGCGGCTGGCCGCCGGCTTGGCCGCCTTCGCCGTGGTCTGGGCGGCGGCGCTGGAAGCGGCCTTCACCCCTTCGCTGGCCTGGCGCACCATGCTGCTGGCTGCATTCATGGCCGCCTTGGTGAAATCCGTGGCCATGTGGGTGGCCTGGGCCATGGCCTGCTGCTGCGCCGGGTCCTGCAGCGCGGTGGCGGCGATCTGCTGGAACTGCTGCGACAGCGCGCCCCACCACAGCATGGGGTCCCCCAGACCGGCAGGCCCGGCGCCGGGAGGTGGCGCAGATGCATCGGCCTGCGCTGCGCCGGGCTGCGCCGCGGCCTGGGCGTCGGAGGCAGCAGCCGTGTTCTGTGGGTCTGCCTCCGGGGCTTCGCTTTTGGCCGCTTTGGCCGCCGACGACGACATGGGCCAGTCGGCATTGCCGCTGGGCTGCGCCGTGGCGGTCTTGTCCGCCGCCTTGCCGGTGAAGGTCTTGGCCAGATCGGCCATGCTGACGTTCATGCCCTGCAGGGTGCTGAGTGTCATCTTCTGCACTTCCAGCGCCTGCACCGTCGCCGCCAGCGCGCGGCTGTTCTGCTCCAGCCAGAACTGCACAGCCTTGAGCTCTTCAATGCGCTTGCTGATTTCCTCGATGCTGACCGTGGGCGCCACCCAGTGCGACAGCGGCGGCATGCCGGCCGAAGATTGCCCGGCCTTGCTCAGGTTTTGCAGAAAGTCGAAACCGGGGATGAATTTGCCGAAACCGAAGGGAGTGTGGTCGCTCATGGCCGTCCTCAGAAATGCTGGTCGTGGAGCACGGAGCGCCGCCGCACGGCACACCGTCTTGTCCGGTACAGCTTACTCCAGCTCCCAGCACTCGGATAGCAACTGCCGCGCAGCGTTGCACAGGACCCACCGCCACACGCCCAACGGTGCTCAGGCCAGCAGCAAAGTCCGCTCGGCGGCAGGCAGGACCCGGGCTGCGGGGACGGCCACACCGTCCAGCCGGAAGACCCGCACCGTGTCCACCAGCGCGCTGGCCTGCTGCTGCAACGCCAGTGCGGCGGCAGACGCCTGCTCCACCAGCGCGGCGTTCTTCTGGGTGGTGTCGTCCATCTGTGCAATCGCCTGGTGCAGCTGCCCCAGGCCGGCGCTTTGCGCCTGGCTGGACTGGGCAATGTCCTGGACCAGGGCCGCCATGTGCTGCACGCGGCCCTCCACCGTGGCCATGGTGCCGCCCGCCTGCGCCACCCGGGCCCGGCCCTGTTCCACCTCGTGGACGGAGTGCTGGATCAGTCCCTTGATTTCCTTGGCGGCCACGGCGCTGCGCTGGGCCAGCTCCCGCACCTCCGCCGCCACCACGGCAAAGCCCCGGCCCTGCGCGCCGGCGCGCGCGGCTTCCACGGCCGCATTGAGCGCCAGCAGAT
Source organism: Comamonas terrigena NBRC 13299 (assembly GCF_006740045.1). Lineage (NCBI taxonomy): Bacteria > Pseudomonadati > Pseudomonadota > Betaproteobacteria > Burkholderiales > Comamonadaceae > Comamonas > Comamonas terrigena. The sequence goes on along the minus strand of NZ_AP019749.1, from coordinate 397,726 downwards.
TGGTCTGGAAGGCAATGCCGTCGATCACCGCGGTGATGTCCACGATGCGCTGCGAGGCCCCCTGGATATGGCCCATGGCCTGGGCCACGGCGTCCACCTCGCTGCGCCCCTGCTGGGCGATCTGGGTGGCCGATGCGGCCAGCGCGCTGGCCTGCTGGGCATGTTCGGCATTGCGCTGCACGGCTTCGTTCAGATCGTGCATGGAGGCCGTGGTCTGCTGCAAGGCGGCCGCCTGGCATTCGGTGCGCTGCGACAGATCCCGGTTGCCGCTGCTGATTTCCTGGGACGCCAGTGCCATGGCATCGGTCCCCTGCCGCACCTCGCCCACGATGTGGCGCAGCCGCAGGTTCATCTGCTGCAGGGCCTGCAGCAGCTGCCCGGTCTCATGGCGCGCCGGGCTGGTGGGAATGTCCTGGCTCAGATCGCCGGCCGCCACATGCTGGGCCGCCTGCACGGCCTGGGCCAAGGGGCGCGCGATGGCACGCACCAGGGTCACGCCCGCCGCGCCGGCCACCAGCAGGCCCAGGCACATGGCCGCCACCGACAGCCAGAACACCTGCTGGTAGCGCTGCTGGGTGGCGCGGTAGAGGGCTTCACCCCGCTGGCGCTGCAGCGCCATCAGCGCATCGAGCGCCGTCCGTGCCGGCGGGTAGCGCGGGGCCAGGGACTGGGTGTACAGCTCGGTCGCCCCCGGCAGATTCATGCTGCGCAGTGCGGCTACCGCAGGGCGCACCCCCTGCTGCAGAAATTCCTGCTGCGCTGCGGCAAATTGCTGGGCCAGTTCCTGCTCCTGCCCGTCGCGCAGGGCCGAGGCAAACGCCTCCCAGGTGGAGGCGCTGTCCTGGAGCTGCGCCTCCAGCGCATCCATATCGCTGTCGATCTGGATCGGATCGGCAATGGCCGAGACCACCCCGAACTTGCCCATGTCCAGTGATTTGGTCACCTGGGCCAGCTGCTGCATGGGCTGCAGCTGCTGCTCCACCAGCGACTGCAGGGCCAGGTTGCTGTCACGCAGGCTGTACAGGCCCAGGGCCCCGAGCACGGCCAGCAGCAGCGCCAGAAAGCCCATGGCGGCGGCCAGGCGGGACCGGAGAGAGAGGTGTTGGAACATGCATGTCACCCATCGAAAAGATAGACACCCCGCCCTCCGGACGGGCCACGGTCACACCGCCGGATCAGGCGGCGCGGCCTCCCAGGTACAGCTCGCGCACCTGCGGGTCGCTCATCAGCGAGTTGGCGGCCCCGGTCAGTGCCACCGTGCCCATGGACAGCACATAGGCCCGGTCGGACATGCGCAAGGCCTCCATGGCGTTCTGCTCCACCATCAGAATGGTCACGCCTTCCTTGTCGCGCACCTGCACGATGGCCTTGAACACCTCCTGCAGCATCTTCGGGGAGAGGCCGGCCGAGGGCTCGTCCAGCAGCAGCAGCCGGGGCCGCGGCATCAGCGCACGCGCCAGCGCCAGGATCTGCCGCTCACCGCCCGACATCGAGGACGCCGGTGCGTTGAACTTGCGCTCCAGCACCGGGTACAGCGTGCACAGCTCCTGCATGCGCTGCTTGCAGTCGGCGTCCGACATGAAATGCCCGCCCACCTGCATGTTTTCGCGGATGGTCAGCGAACTGAACACGTTCTCCGTCTGCGGCACAAAGCCCAGACCCAGCTTCTGGATCTTCTGGTGCACCGGCACCTGGGATACATCCTTGCTCTCCAGTACGATGGAGCCCGAGCGCGGACGCAGAAAGCCGGCGATGGATTTCAGCAGCGTGGACTTGCCGCAGCCGTTGGGCCCCAGCAGCGTGACGATCTCGCCGCGCTGCACCTGCAGCGTCATGCCCTTGAGGATGTCCACTTCGGCGGTGTAGCCCGCCACCACATTGTCGATCTCGATCATGCGCCCTCCACTTCCGCACGGGTTTCGGTCTTGGGTGCATGGCCGCCACCCAGATAGGCCTGCAGCACGCGCTCGTTGGACGACAGCTCGTCCGGGCGACAGCTGGCCACGATATGGCCACGGTCCAGCACGATGCAACGGGTGCAGACCTCGCGGATGAAGTGCATGTCGTGCTCCACAATCACCACCGTCATGCCTTTGTGGTTCAGCCGGCGCAGCACCTGCACGATGTCGTTGCGCAGATTGGGATGCACCCCTGCCGTGGGCTCGTCCAGCATCAGCAGACGCGGGTCGCCCATCAATGCACAGACAATGCCCAGCAGCTTTTTCTGCCCGCCGGACAGGCCCGACGCCGGCAGGTCCTTGACATGGCTGAGCAGCAGCTCGTCCAGCAGTGCCGCCGCCTTGTCGCGTGCGGCCTTTTCGGCCGCCCGGGCACCCACGGTGTTCAGCAGCGTCTCCCAGAACCCATGGTGCTGGGTGGCCGCGGCCATGGCCACCTCCATCACCGACATCTTGGTGGGCATGGAAGGCAGCTGGAAGGTGCGGCCCAGGCCCGACTCGACGATGCGGTAGGCCGACAGCGCATCGATGCGCCGGCCTTCCAGCGTGATGCTGCCGCGGTCGATGCGCTCGAAGCCCGTCACGGTGTTCAGCAAGGTGCTCTTGCCCGAACCATTGGGGCCCAGCAGGCCGACGATTTCACCGGCAGCGATGTCGAAGCTGACATCCTCCAGCACTTTGTTGCCGCCAAAGGCCTTGGCCAGCGATTGAACTTGTAGCAGGGAACTCATGCGATCTTTCGCACCTTCTCAGGCACCAGGCCCTGGCTGCGCCACATCAGGCTGGCCAGCAAGATAAAACCAATCAGACCCAGACGCAGTGCGCCCGAGATGTCGGAGCTGAAGCCGAAGTAGTCCTTGGCGAACGGCACCAGCGCATAGGCGCCCTGCACCACCACCACACCCACCAGCACCCCGGCGGTGTTGCCCAGACCGCCGATCATCAGCATGGTCCACAGCCAGAACGTTTCCGATGCCAGCATGTAGTCGGGACCGACAAAGCTCATGTAGTGCGCATACAGCGAGCCGGCCAGGGCCGTCAGCGCGGCACCGGACATGATGGCGCGCGACTTGAGCGAGCGCAGGTCATAGCCCATGCAGGCCGCCAGCTGCGGCTCTTCCCGCATCAGGCGCAGCGCGCGGCCGAAACGGCCGTTGCCGACACGGCGGCAGGCCAGTGCAAACACCAGCACCGCCAGCAGCACCAGCGCCAGGAAGGCGATGGCGTTCCAGGGACGGCCCAGGCCATCGAACAGCGAAGGGATGGCGCTGATGCCCTGCGCGCCCCCCGTCAACCACACCTCGTTGGTGGCAGCGGTGCGCAGGATTTCCGCAATCGCCAGCGTGGCGATGCCCCAGTAGTCCGATGCCAGATTGCGCCCCAGGCGGGCGATGCACCAGCCCAGCGCCATGGCCACGCACACCCCGATGGCAGCTCCCGAGAAACCGCCCCAGCCCGACTGGATGGCGATGCCCGTGGCATAGGCACCAATGCCGGCAAAGGCGATATGGCCGAAGTTCAGCAGCCCCGAATAGCCGGCCTGCAGGTTCAGGCCCAGCGCCATCAGCGCATAGATACCGGCCACCGTGACCGAAGAAATCAGAAAATCAAACACGACGCACCTCCCGGTCGAACAGGCCATAGGGCTTGAACAGCAGCGCCAGCAGCAGAATCAGGAACGAGGCTGCGCTGATGTAGGCCACCGGCATGAACAGCGGATCCCCGCCCACCAGGCCGCCAAAATCGATATTCGTCACCGCGGTTTCCGTTGCGGCAATCAGCAGTGCGCCGGCCACGGCCCCCAGGGGGTTGCCCAGCCCGCCCAGGATGGCGGCGGCAAACACCGGCAGCAGCAGGTCGTAGCCCAGGTTGATGTGGGCACCGGTGGACAGGGCCAGCATGCTGCCGCCCAGACCGGCAATCGCCCCGCTGGCAAACGCCACACCGCGGGTGATGCCCTCGGCATTCAGGCCGGAGGCCGCGGCCAGTGCCGGGTTGCTGGCCAGTGCCCGCATGGCGCGTCCGGTGCGGGTGAAGAACAGCAGCATCGCAAACAGCAGCAGCAACACCACGGTGGTGCCGACAAAGTACAGCTGCGTGGCGGTCACGCGGGCCTCACCGATCAGGATGGGCTCCGTCAGCGGCAGGTTGAACATGCGCGGAAACGAGCCCGCAAAACCCTGCATGAACGCCACCACCAGCATGGCCACGGCCAGCGAGCCGATCATGGCAATCGCGGGCCCGGCGCGCAGCAGGCGGCGGAACACCAGCAGGTGCAGCCCCAGGGTCAGGGCCCCGGTCACGGCACAGGAAATGGCAATCGCCAGCACCAGGGGCACGCCGCTGGCATGCATGGCATAGGTTACGTACGCACCGAACATGGCGTACTGCACATGGGCGATGTTGGGAAATTTGACAAGCCCGTACACCATGCTCAGGCCCAGGGCGATCAGCGCCAGGTCCGAAGCACGCAGCAGCGTGTCCACCAGAAATTGAAGCATCTTGAGAATCCAGAGAGAAACAGTCCGCCAGCTCCGACGCATCGGAGCCGGCAGAGGGTTCAGACCATCAGCGGATCAGCGCGGCACCACCTTGCCGTCGTACTTGAGCTTGGCGTAGGGCGGGTCGATGCGCTGGCGCTCGGCATCGAACACGATGGGACCGGTCACACCCACATAACCGCCCTTGCCCAGGTCCTTCAGCGCGGCCTGCACCTTGTCGGTGTCGGTGGACTTGGCCTTGTTCATGGCGGCGGCCGTCATCAGCACCGCGTCATAGGCGTAGCCGGTGTAGGAGGTCTTGGTGCCTTCCTTGTACTTGGCGTTGAAAGCGGCCTGGTAGGCCTTGCCGGCATCGCCGTAGACATTGCCCACTTCCATGCCCAGCTGGCCATTGGCGATGTTGGCCGGCGTGTCGGACAGGCTCATGGACAGCAGGATGGCGTACCAGGGGCTCTTGCGCAGGCCCAGCTCATAGGCTTCGCGGTTGAGCACCGCCGATTCCTGGCCGTAGGCCGTGTAGATATAGGCATCCGGCGCGGAGCGCGACACCTGCTGCAGTTCGCGGCGGTAGGTGGACTGGCCGGCGGTGTACAGCAGCTCGGTCACCACCTTGCCGCCCAGCTTTTCGAATTCCTGCTTGAAACCGTGGGCCACGCCCTGGCCGTAGGCGTTGTTGGGGGCGATCATTGCGACCTTGCGGTAGCCCAGCGCCCAGGTGTCGGCGGCCGAGAACTGGTTGCCCAGGTTTTCCAGACCGATCAGGTTGAAGGAGGAAGCGCCCAGTTCGCGCACCTTGGTGCTGGTGCTGGCCACGTTGATATGGCCCACGCCTTCCTTGACCAGGTACTGCGCCATGGGCAGCGTGATGCCGGAAGAGTATTCGCCGATCACCACCGGCACCTTGTCCACGCTGGCCAGCTTGCGTGCCGCGTTCAACGCCGTGGTCGGGTTGCCGCCCGAGTCTTCCACGATCACGCCGAACTTCTTGCCCAGCACGCCGCCGTCGGCGTTGACCTTGTCCACCGCCAGCATCACTGCACGGCGCACGTCTTCGCCCACGGTGGCATTGGCGCCGGTCAGCGACAGCACGGCCCCCATGTTGACTGTTTCCTGGGCTTGCACCACAGGGGTGACCGACAGCGTGCCCAGCAGGGCGGTGGCTGCGTAAAAACTGCGCATTTTGAACGTCATGTTTACTCCTCCTTCAGATAAATGGCAGGCGAATATGCCTGACCCGGTTCGCATGGCATGTACCCCGCAAGACACATGCCACCTCAGCGATCTGCGCTCAGCGCTGCATGTGGGGATAGGCATGGCCCGTTGGGGGCAGATGCGTCTCCTTGACCGTGCGTGGTGACACCCAGCGCAGCAGGTTCCAGGCCGATCCAGCCTTGTCGTTCGTGCCGCTGCGGCGCGCACCACCGAAGGGCTGCTGCCCCACCACGGCGCCCGTGGGCTTGTCGTTGATGTAGAAGTTGCCGGCGGCAAAACGCAAGGCCTGGCCCAGCTGCGCCAGCACCTGGCGGTCGCGCGCAAACACGGCGCCCGTCAGCGCATAGGGGCTGGTCTGGTCCACCAGCTGCACCACGGCATCCCATTGCCCGTCGTCGAAGACATAGACCGCCAGCACCGGGCCGAAGATTTCCTCGCGCATCAGCGCATGCTGCGGATCGCTGACCTGGATCACCGTGGGGGCGACGAAGAAGCCTTCGCTGTCATCCGCCGTGCCGCCGGCCACCAGCTGGCAGCGGCTGTCGGTCCGGGCAGCGTCGATGTAACCCTTGATGCGCTGGAATGCCTTGCGGTCGATCACCGCGCCCATGAAGTTGCTGAAGTCGCGCACATCGCCCATGCGGATCTCGGCCAGCATGGCCAGCATGCGCTCCTTGACCTGGGGCCACAGCGAGGACGGGATGTAGGCGCGCGAGGCGGCGCTGCACTTCTGCCCCTGGAACTCGAACGCACCGCGCACCAGGGCGGCGGCCAGTGCCGCTGCGTCGGCCGAGGGGTGGGCCAGCACAAAGTCCTTGCCGCCGGTCTCGCCCACCAGGCGCGGATAGGCACGGTAGTGCGGCAGATGCTGCGCCGTCTGCTGCCACAGGCTGTCGAACACTGCTGTGGAGCCGGTGAAGTGGATACCTGCCAGATGCGGGCTGGACAGCACGGCGCCACTCACCACCTGGGGATCGCCGGGCACGAAGTTGATCACGCCGGGCGGCAGACCAGCTTCTTCCAGCAGTTCCATGAACAGGTAATTGCTCAGCGATGCCGTGGCCGATGGCTTCCACACCACGGTATTACCCATCAGCACCGGGGCCGTCGCCAGATTGCCGCCGATGGCCGTGAAGTTGAACGGGGTGATGGCGTAGACAAAACCTTCCAACGGGCGGCAGTCCATGCGGTTGCGCACGCCGGGGCTGGACAGGGGCTGCTGCGCGGCAAGTTCCTGGGCGAACTGCACGTTGAAGCGCAGGAAGTCGATCAGCTCGCAGGCGGCATCGATTTCGGCCTGCTGCACCGTCTTGCTCTGGCCCAGCATGGTGGCGGCATTGAGCTTCTGGCGCCAGGGGCCGGCCAGCAGGTCGGCGGCCTTCAGAAACACTTCGCAGCGCGCATCCAGGCTCCACTGCGACCAGTCCCGCTGTGCCGCGCACGCGGCCTGCACGGCCTGCTCCACATCGGCGGGGGTGGCCTGGCTCAGGCGGGCCAGCCGGTGCTGGTGGGCATGGGGGCTGACAACCTCCACGGTGTCGCTGCGCTGCTGGTGGCGGCCGGCGATCACCAGCGGAAGGTCCACGCACTGGGCGTGCTGCTGTTCCAGCGCGGCCTGCAGCTGCGTGCGCTCGGCCGATCCCGGCAGGTACGACAACACCGGTTCATTGACGGCGATATGGCTGGAGTTGATACAAGACATAGAGGAAGTGATCCAAACACAACAAAATTGGATCCAATTATGCAAACAAGTATCCATTGGCACAATACGCATCTGATAGGGTTGAACCCGAAAAGCCAAAAATTCCCATGACACGCAACGCCAAAGCCCTGCACCAGACCATCCGCGATCAGCTCCGCTACGAAATCCTGAGCGGCGCATTGCCTGTTGGTCAGCCTTTGAAGCAGGATGCTCTTGCCACCCGCTTCCACGCCAGCCGCATCCCCGTGCGCGAGGCACTGCGCCAGCTGGAAGCGGAGGGACTGGTCACTCACCAGCTGAACCGGGGGGCCGTGGTGGCCGGCATGAGCCTGCTGCAGATCTGCGACATGCTGGACATCCGCATTGCGCTGGAATGCCACGCCGCCAAGCTGGGCGTGCCGAACATGGTGGAACGCGACTTCGAAACCATGGAGCAGATCCTGGCGGCCTATGACGCCGCCACCACGGTGCCGGAGTGGGGCGAATACAACAGACGCTTTCACCTGGCCCTGTCGGCGGCCTCCAACAACCGTCGCCTGCACCAGCTGATCGAAGAGTTCTGCCTGAACACCGACCGCTACACCCATGTGCTGATCTCCCAGGCCACAGGCAAGGAAGGCCCGCAGTCAGACCACTACAAGATCGTGGCCGCCTGCCGCCGCCATGACACCGCGACCGTGGTCCAGTACCTGGAAGAACACATCCAGTCCACCAAGCGCGAGCTGCTGGCCATGCAGCGCCCTACTGCCAACCAGCCGGTGCTGGCCAACCCTGCCGAACAGCAGGGCCACTAATGGAATGCGTGCATGCGCTTGCGGGCTGAATTGACTCTGTTTTCCTAAAAGGACGTCCGGCCTGTGCCGCGCCACTCAAATACGGAAGGTTCGACTTGAAGAATTGCAACGCGATTCTTCAATGCGCCGGAACCTCTTCTGGATGTTATTGACACCCCTATTGATATGGGCAGTCGCGGCCTTATTCAAAAATCCGGTTTTCCGAGAAAACCACTAACATGGTCGTCATCGCTAAATGGATGATGGGCTATTTATTCAAGCAATCTACGCCTTGAGGCCGGATTGCTTCTTTCAGTCTTTCGCGGTCTTTTCCAGACTGTTTTTTACGGCGTCTTTCAACATCAACGCTCCAGTATGCTGATGCACGCCACGGCCAGACCATCGATAGCCCAGCCATCAAGCGCACTGGCGAATACTGTGCAGGACACAATCCTGCGAATATAAAAGGCTGCGCCAACATGCAGCATGCACACCTCCAACTGACGAGGCGAAATAAACTGTTTCCCTGTTCATGGATTCCCCAGATAAATGGCATCCGTTGATTCCTTCAAACCCACACGCGACATAACCAATATGAAGCCAGAAATTTCCGAGGCATTTATCGCTGACCGGCACCCACCTCGGATAACATTCAGAGGTCAATATCATGGGAGGGAAAGTCCGTGCGTGGATACCAGACGCTCATACAAGAAGCGGAACTGATGGCCATGTCGCCGGAGGCGGTGGCAGAGTTCATGCGGCGAGCCGCGCAGTCGAAGCGCGAGGCTCGCCCCCATTACGTCGACGAGGATACCGAGAAGGCCCTGCGTACCCGCGGAGATACGCTGATCGACCTCTCGCTGGCCCGCTATAGCTGGCACAGGGCGGTGGTGTCCGAACTGTTCCAGTCGTCAGCGCCAGACAGCCCGATACGCTTGGCCTGCCTCGCCAACAGGTCCCTCCCGGAGTTCCCATCGTGCCTGATTGGCGAAGAGCCCGGCCCCATGGCCGAATGGCTGCTATCTGCGTCCAGCAACGAGTTGCGCGCCCTGCTCGAGAATCCGACCCTGACCAACCCCTTTCTTTACGGCCTGCTCGAACGCAAGCAAGGCTGGGAGTCCATCGACGACGACCATCTCCGCCACTTCGTCTCCTTCTTGGATCTCAGTCCACAGATGCGGATGCCGTCCCCTGACTTCAGCCTCGTCAATGAAAACAAGGTGCTCGAAGCCGCCTGGAAGCTCGCGGAGACGGTGCCCGCGACCGAGGCGTGGGCATTCACCCTCGGCCACCTGTTCGAGCAGTTGGAGACCGACTACGTTTCGATCGAAAAGCCCCTGGTCATCGCGGCGCGCTGGCACGTCGCCCCCGACGACGCCGAGGCCAACGAGCGGCAGGCGATGGCCCACCGCAACGGCTCCCTCGGCAACTGGGAGCGAGTCCGCAAGGGCCTGGCCCGGCTGGCCCTGCGCGTCGAGTCATTGGATTCGATGCTCGCAAGCGACGACATCGCGTTTCGGGCTGCGGCCTACTCGATGGAGCGCCTCAATGCCAAGCAACTCCGGGCTGGCTACAAAAAGGACGGCGAACTACTCCTGGTGGAAGCCATCGGCAACATGCGCCTATGGCAAACCCGAGTCACCAGACGGACCCTGCGTGACTTCGTTTGGGACGACCAAACATCCAATGCCATCGATCGATACCACAGGAAGGAGCAGGAGGTTCGCAAGAAGCACCCAAAATGGTTTGACTACGAGTTTGGCGGGCAAGCCATGGACGATGGCAATGCCGACAATCCGTTTCCCGCAACCAAAGCGGACATCTTCACGCTCTCAAGCCAGTTGAATCACAACGCCATCGGCCTCAACGACATCGTCCCAGTGCTCCGAGCCTTGGGGAACCGGACGAGCTGGATATGGTGTTTCTCGCTGGGAGCCCTGGTGGCAAGCGTGCTCCACTTCTGACCGCCAAGGACCGAGGGCCCCGAAGGGCCCTCGCATCACTTGCACCATTTCAGCAGATCCAGCGCACGGCTTGCGCCGCCATTTTTGCTGTGCGCCGTCGCACCCGCTCAGTGCTGGTGCCCGCCGTGGCCGGCATGGCCCGCCGGCGCTGCCGCAGCGCCCTTGGGGGCCATGGCCTGTACCGGCACCTGCAGGCTCAGGCGCGAGACGGCGTCCTTGCCGTCCTTGAACACCAGGGTGATGGGCACTTGCGTGTCCTTGAGCAGCGGGGCTTTGAGCTGCTGCAGCATGATGTGGTAGCCGCCGGGCTTGAGCTCCACGGCCACGCCCTGGGGCAGGTCCAGGCTGTCGATGGCGCGCATGCGCATCACATCGCCTTCCATCTTCATCTCGTGCACTTCGGCCACGGCGGCGGCCGGGGTTTCCACGCCGACCAGGCGCAGCGGCTCCTTGGCGGTCAGGCGCACAAAAGCGCCCGTGGCCTGCTGCCCCGGCACACTGGCACGGGCCCAGGCATTTTCCGCCGTCACATGGGCGGCATCGGCGTGGCTCCAGGCCAGGGAGGTGGTAGCCAGCAGGCCGGCGGCCAGGGCCACGCGGCGGGTCAAAGAGGTTGCAAACATTCAAAAGCTCCAAACAGGGAACGCAGGGTACGCTGCGGCAGCGTGGTGCACGCACCTCTGCAGACAAAAGTCACTGCGCCGCGGCCTGCCTTTCAGGGTGAGTGGCAGTGCACGCCATCCCGGCGGATGGCAGCGGCGCGGGTTGCGGTAATGGCTCAGGAATGCGGCGGCCCTCTGGCCGGCAGCGCGGCTGCCACGCGGTAGACCCAGGGAATGGAGCGCAGGCCCGCTGGCGGGGCCATGCCCGGCGCCAGCGCGGCGTGCTGGCCGACAACGGGCGGCGGTGGCGCCAGCAGCGGCAGGCACAGCGGGCAATCCAGGCCATGCGCGGCGGCCGCGGCATCGTCACCCAGCAGCTGCGCTGCCGGGCTGGCCACCCAGTGCCGTGCGCCATCCAGGCCGCACAGCGGCTCCAGCGCGCCCGCCCCGGCCTGCGCCCGGGCCAGTGGCGACAGTGCAGCACCCAAGGCCACACACAGCCATGCCGCCAGCACCCAACGGGTCCAGCGGTGCAGTGCATGAGGGGCAAGGGGGCGCATGGTGACATTGTAGGCAAGCCCCCCGGCGGGGCGACACGGGATCGCCCCAGCCTGTGCTTGCCGCGGCACCGGCAGCGGTGTCCCGGTGCCCTGCGGCAAAGGCGGACGCCCCGGCCGCATGAGGTGCCTCGTCCCACTGTGGTGGCTTAGCTGTCCACCTTCACCTTGGCTTCCTTGATGACGGCGGCCCATTTCGCCACTTCCGTCTTCTGGAATTCGGCAATCTGCGCCGGGCTCAGGGTGGATGGCTCCATGCCCATGGTTTTCAGGCGGGCCTTCATGTCGGGCGTGGCAATGATCTTGGCCACTTCCTGGTGCAGCTTCTGCACGATGGCATCCGGTGTGCCGGAGGGGGCAAACAGTGCCTGCCAGGACGTGACCTCGAAATTGGCCAGGCTGCTGACGCCCGACTCGGCGACGGTGGGCACGTCCTTCAGTGCCTCGAGGCGCTGCTTGGATGTCACGGCCAGCGCACGCAGCTTGCCGCTCTGGATGTGCGGAGCCGCCACCACCGTGGTGTCGAACATCATGTCCACCTGCCCGCCCATCACGTCCTGGATGGCCGGACCGCTGCCTTTGTAGGGCACGTGGGTGAACTTGACGCCGGACTTCCAGCCCAGCATCTCCAGCGCCAGATGCTGCGATGTGCCGGCACCGGCCGATGCGGACGACAGCCCGCCCTGGCGTTTCTTGGCGGCTTCCAGCACGTCCTGCAGGCTCTTGTAGGGGCTGTTGGCGGCCACCACCAGCACCAGGGGGTTGGTGCCGATCAGGGTGATGGGGGTGAAGGACTTCACCGGGTCATAGCCCAGCTTGGGATACAGACTGATGTTGATGGCATGCGAGCTGATGGTGCCGCCCAGCAGCGTGTAGCCGTCGGGTTGGGCCCGTGCCGCCAGTTCCGAGCCGACGCTGCCGCCAGCACCGCCGCGGTTTTCCACGATCACCGTGGTGCCCAGCGCCGGGCCCAGCTGCTGGGCAATCAGGCGGCCCAGGGTATCGGTGGTGCCACCGGTGGCAAACGGCACCATGTAGGTGATGTTCTTTGCGGCGGGCCAATTGCCCTGGGCCTGGACCGCAGCGGGCAGGCCCGCCAGCACCAGCGGGGCAGCGGCCGCCTTCAAAAGCTGTCGACGTTGCATGAGTTGTCTCCTTGGTAAAAATGCCGCCGGTGGATTCCGGCGTGCAGGGGTTCAGCGGGGCCGGAACGCGCTGCCCGGCTCGCTCTCAGGTCACAGGGGCCGGGTTGAACAGCACCAGCGCGTTGCTGAGCTTCCAGTGCTCGGCCCAGGTCTTCTTGCCGCTGGCGATCTCCAGCATCAGGTGGAACAGCTCCCAGCCCAGGCTCTCGATGGTCTCGCTGCCCTCGGCGATGCGCCCGGCATTCACGTCCATCAGGTCGTGCCAGCGGCGCGCCAGATCGCTGCGCGTGGCGACCTTGATCACCGGGCAGGCTGCCAGGCCATAGGGCGTGCCGCGGCCGGTGGTGAAGATGTGCAGATTCATGCCGGCCGCCAGCTGCAAGGTGCCGCAGATGAAGTCGGAGGCCGGAGTGGCGGCATAGATCAGCCCTTTTTGCTGCAGCTTCTCGCCGGGCGCCAGCACCCCGCTGATGGGCGCGGACCCTGACTTGACGATGGAGCCCATGGCCTTTTCCACGATGTTGGACAGGCCGCCCTTCTTGTTGCCGGGGGTCGTGTTGGCGCTGCGGTCCGCCCGGCCACGCGCCAGATAGGCGTCGTACCAGGCCATCTGGTCCACCATGGCCTGGGCCACGGCGGGACTGCTGGCCCGCGCGGTCAGTTGGTCGATGCCGTCGCGCACTTCGGTCACCTCGGAAAACATCACGCTGGCACCGGCACGCACCAGCAGATCGGAGGCAAAGCCCACGGCCGGATTGGCCGTGACGCCGCTGAAGGCATCGCTGCCACCGCACTGCACGCCCACGACCAGTTCGCTGGCCGGCACCGTCTCGCGGCGGCGCCGGTTGAGCCGCTGCAGGTGTACATCGGCCTGGCGCACGATGCTGTCGATCATGCTCATGAAGCCGGTGTGCTCCTCCGCCTGCAGGCAGACCACATCCAGCACAGACGCAGCAGCAGGAGCAGCCCCGGCCGCGGGTGCCGCGCCCGGGTGCGGCATGGGCCGCAGCGGGGCTTCGGCGGGCAGCAGGCGCTCGGGCTGCAGCTTTTCGCAGCCCAGGCTGACCACCATGATCTCGTCCCCGAAATTCGGGTTGCGGCTGATGTTGCGCAGGGTCCGGATCGGGATCACCGCATCCGGTGCATCGATGGCCACGCCGCAGCCGTAGGTGTGTTCCAGCCCGACCACGTCATCGACCTGCGGATACCGGGGCAGCAGTTCCGCCTTAATGCGCTGCACCGCCACATCGACCACCCCCGCCACGCATTGCACCGTGGTGGTGATGGCCAAGATGTTGCGCGTCCCCACCGAGCCATCGGCGTTGCGATAGCCTTCGAAGGTGTAGCCCTCCAGCGGCGGCAGCGGGTCGGGGCGCACCGTGGCCATGGGCAGGCCTTCCAGTTCGGGGGCATCCGGCATCTGCAGCACCTGCTCGTTCACCCAGCTGCCGCGCGGCAGATCCTGGCTGGCATAGCCGATGGTGACGTTGTAGCGCCGCACCGCCGCGCCTTTGGCCAGGTCCACCAGCGCCACCTTGTGGCCCTGCGGCACCTTCTGCACCAGGGTCAGGCCGTCGTCAAACACCGTCCCCGCAGGCAAACCGCCGTCGTTCACGACAATCGCCACATTGTCTTGCGCATGCATGCGGATATAGAGAGCTTGCCCCATCAGAATCTTTCCATTCACAAAGAAGAAGTGCGGCCTGACCGGCCTGTGTGTTCGCACGCCCGGTGCTGCACGCCAGGGTCCGGTCCATCACGGCCCTGCGGTACGCCGGATGGCGCGGCCACGTAGTACGTTGTCATACAACATAAAACGATTATCATCATGGCCATGCGCAGCCTGACATCGGAATTACCCCAAGCCTCCCCCCCTTCGGTTCTGCCAGAGGGCGCCGCCCTGCGCAGCAAGGCCGGGCGTGGCAGCCGCAACCTGGCCAGCCTGTTGTCGGAGGAGTTCGGCCACAAGATCCGGCAGGGCCTGCTGCGCGAGGGCGACAAGCTGCCCACCGAGTCCGAACTGGTGCGCAGCTACGATGTCAGCCGCACCGTGGTCCGCGAAGCGCTGTCCAAGTTGCAGGCGGCAGGCCTGGTCGAAACCCGCCACGGCATCGGCACCTTTGTGCTGCCAGCCCAGCACAACCCGGGCCCCGTGCTCAGCGCCCACGAACTCAGCGAATCGGTCGACGTGCTGGCCGTGCTGGAGCTGCGCATCAGCCTGGAAACCGAGGCCGCAGGCCTGGCGGCACAACGCCGCCAGCCGCAGGACCTGGAGGCCATGCGCGCAGCGCTGCAGGCCTTTGAATACCATTTCGCCCAAGGCAACGACACGGTGGAGCATGACCTGGCGTTCCATCTGAGCATCACCCAGGCCACCGGCAACCGCTACTTCCGGGACATCCTGGAACACTTCGGCACCCTGCTGATTCCGCGCAACCGCATCACCTCCATCCACACCTCCCCGCGCGACCCCGACTATCTGCGCCGCGTGAACCGGGAGCACGAGGAAATCTTTTCCGCCATCGAGCGCCAGGATGCGGACTCGGCCCGCGCTGCCATGCGCATCCACCTGACCAATTCGCGCGAACGCCTGCGCCTGGCCCAGCGCCTGAGCCAGGCCGCCAACCTGCCCTCCGACACCTGACCCGCAGCCCGCACCGGACGGGGCACGTCGCCCGCAGCCCCGTCTGCGTGCACCACCCCGCGGCACACCCGCCGATTCCGTGTTTCCCCTAGTACCAAACCGCTTGGAAGCACACCGTCTTGAGTTGTATGATGACTGACCACAAAAAGGAGACAAGCACCATGGTCCGTCGCTCTCGCGTTCTGCGCTCACTGCTGGCACTGACAGCAGCAAGCCTGCTGGCAAGCCCTTTGCTGGCTGCCGATAACTGGCCCAGCAAGCCGATCCGGCTGGTGGTGCCCTACCCGCCAGGCGGCAGCTCCGACATCATTGCCCGCTCCATCGGCCAGCTGATTTCGCAGGAACTGAAGCAGACCGTAGTGATTGAAAACAAGCCCGGCGCCAACGGCAATCTGGGCGCGGAATTCGTCGCCCGTGCACAGCCCGATGGCTACACCTGGCTGCTCTGCGACCTGGGGGCCCTGGCCATTTCCCCGGCGGTCTACACCAAGCTCAGCTTCGACCCGTCCAAGGACCTGCGTGGCGCCGCCATGCTGGCCTACTCGCCCCACATGCTGGTCGTCCACCCCTCGGTGCAGGCGCGCAACCTGCAGGAGCTGGTTGCACTGTCCAAGAAGCAGGACCTGAATTTCGCCGTCACGGCCAACGGCAGCGCCCCCCATCTGGCGGGGGTGGAGCTGGCCCGCCTCACCGGCGCCAAATGGGTGTATGTGCCCTACAAGGGCGGCGTGCAATCGGTGCAGGACACCGTGGCCGGCCAGACCCAGGTGCTGATGAACGGCATGTTGGCCACCTACCCGCATGTGCAAAGCGGCAAGCTCAAGCTGCTGGGCATTTCCAAGAGCACCCGCATGCCGCTGATTGCCGATGTGCCCACCCTGGCGGAACAAGGGGCCCAGGGCTTTGCGTCCGGCACCTGGCAGGGCGTGGTCCTGCCGGCCAAGACACCGGAAGCCGTGGTGCAGCGCGTGAACCAGGTGCTGCTGACCGCCATCCGCTCCCCTGAAGTCCGTGCCCGCCTGACCGGCCAGGGCGCCGAGGTGGTCACCATGACCCCGACCGAAACCGACAAGTTCTTCAACGCCGAGCGTGCCCGCTGGCGCACCGTGGTGCAAACCGCGCAACTGCAGCTCGATTGAGCTGCCAGATCTTTTTGTCTGCTTTTTCAAGGATGACCATGACTCCCCAAGACCTCAAAGACGTGATGAGCTCCGGCCTGCTGTCCTTCCCCGTGACGGACTTCGACGCCCAGGGAAACTTCAATGCCAAGGGCTATGCCGCACGTCTCGAGTGGCTGGCCCCTTACGGTGCCAGCGCACTGTTCGCCGCCGGCGGCACCGGTGAATACTTCTCGCTGTACGGCGAGGAATACGGCCAGATCATCAAGACCGCCGTGGACACCTGCCGCGGCAAGGTGCCCATCATTGCCGGCGCCGGCGGCCCGACCCGCACCGCCATCGCCCACGCCCAGGAAGCCGAGCGCCTGGGTGCCCACGGTATCCTGCTGCTGCCCCACTACCTGACCGAGGCTGGCCAGGAAGGCCTGATCGCCCATGTGGAACAGGTCTGCAAGAGCGTGAAGTTCGGCGTCATCGTCTACAACCGTGACCGCTCCCGCTTCACGCCCGAATCGCTGGCCATCCTGGCCGAGCGCTGCCCCAACCTGGTGGGCTTCAAGGACGGCATGGGCAATATCGAAACCATGTCCTCCATCTTCATGGCGATGGGCGACCGCTTCGCCTACCTGGGCGGCCTGCCCACGGCCGAAGTCTATGCCGCCGCCTACAAGGCGCTGGGCACGCCCGTGTACTCCTCGGCCGTCTTCAACTTCATCCCCAAGACGGCGATGCAGTTCTACGAAGCCGTGCGCACCGACGACCAGGCCACGCAGCACAAGCTGCTCAAGGAATTCTTCATGCCCTACCTGAAGATCCGCAACCGCGTGGAAGGCTACGGCGTCAGCATCATCAAGGCCGGCGCCAAGATCGTCGGCCATGATGCCGACCCCGTGCGCGCGCCGCTGTCGGACCTCAAGCCCCATGAGATGGAAGAGCTCAAGGCCCTGATCGACAAGCTCGGTCCCCAATAAACCGGCCCCGGCGGCTGCGTGCAGCCGCCGGCCCCAGGAGACAAAGACATGAAAAAAATACTGATTGCGCTGGGCTGCGCGCTCTCGCTCACCGCCCAGGCCTCCGGCAACTTCCCCGAAAAGCCCGTCAACGTCATCGTGCCCTTCCCCGCCGGCGGCTCCACCGACATGGTGGCCCGTGCCGTGGCCCTGAGCATGGGTGAACAGCTGGGCAAGCCCTTTGTGGTGGAAAACCGCCCCGGTGCCACCGGCACCATCGGTGCCGGCGCCGTCAAGCGCGCCCCGGCCGACGGCTACACCCTGCTCGTCGCCTCGCTGGGCCCGTTTGTGGTGGCGCCCCACCTGATCAAGAACGTCCCCTACGACGCCACCAAGGATTTCGACTACATCACCATCCCGGTGCAAGCGCCCAACGTCCTCGTCGCCAGCACATCGCAGAAGGCGCGCACCGTGGCCGAGGTCATTGCCGCCCTCAAGGCCCAGCCCGGCAAGCTCAGCTTCGCCAGCTCCGGCAACGGCTCCTCCGACCACCTGTCGGCCGAGCTGTTCTGGCAGCAGACCGGCACGGAAGCCATGCACGTGCCCTACAAGGGCGGCGCCCCGGCCATCACCGACCTGCTGGGCGGCCAGGTGGACTTCTCATTCCAGAACGTCAACGCGGTGCTGCCGCACCTGCGCAGCGGCAAGCTGCGCGCCATTGCCGTGACCGGCACCCAGCGCTCTCCGGTGCTGCCCGATGTGCCGACCCTGGCCGAGGCCGGCGTCAAAGGCGCCGAGGTGTATTCCTGGCAAGGCATGGCCGCCCCCAAGGGTCTGCCGGCGGACGTGAAGGCCAAGCTGGCCAAGGCAGCCATCGCCGCCGTGCAGCAGCCCGAACTCCGCAAGCGCTTCATGGAACAGGGGCTGGAAATCGTGGGCAACACTCCCGAGGAGTTCACCCGCTTTCAGGCCCAGGAAAACGAGCGCTGGAAGCAGCTGATCCAAACCCGCAAGATCACCGCCGACTGAACGGCCGGATCGAGCGCAACACCATGGGGCGGCTTCTGGCCGCACCCTCCCACCGTGGCAGCCCACCCTTGACCCGGCGCTGCCAACCCCATCTCAAGGATTCCCCGGCATGGCGCTCTCCCGACCACGCGTTCTCCAGTACGGCAAGATGCCGCTGCCCCAGCTTGACACCGACCTGGCCCAGCGCTACGACGTGCACATCCTGTCCCAGCAGGCCGATCCCGACCGTTTCCTGGCCGAGCACGGCGCGCAATTCGAATACGTGGTCACCTCGGCCGCCATGGGCCTGCCCGCCCGCGTGGTCCAGGCCCTGCCCAACCTCAGGTTCGTGAGCAGCTTCGGCGTGGGCTTCGACTCCCTGGACAAGGACGCCCTGCTGCAACGCGGCGCGCGCGTGGGCTACACCCCCGGCGTGCTGGACGATTGCGTGGCCGACCTGGCCTTTGCCCTGTTGCTAGATGCGACCCGCGGTCTCAGCGAATCCGACCGCTTCGTGCGCCGCGGTGACTGGAGCCAGGGCCGTTTCGGCATCCGCACGCGCGCCAGCGGCAAGCGCCTGGGCATCTTCGGCATGGGTCGCATCGGCTCCACCGTGGCGCGGCGCGCCTCGGGCTTCGACATGGAAGTGGCCTACCACAACCGCCGCCCGGTCGAAGGCTCGCCCCACCTGTACCTGCCCTCGCTGCTGGAGCTGGCACGCTGGGCCGACATCCTGGTCATCACCGCCGCCGGCGGCGAAGGCACGCGCCACCTGGTGAATGCCGAGGTGCTGGCTGCCCTGGGTCCGCAAGGCTTCCTGGTCAACGTGGCCCGCGGCAGCGTGGTGGACGAGGCCGCCCTGGCCGATGCCCTGGCCCACCAGCGCATCGCCGGCGCCGGACTGGACGTGTTCGAGGACGAGCCCCACCCCCTGCCCGCGCTGCTGGCCCTGGACAACGTGGTGCTGGCCCCGCACATCGCCAGCGGCACGCACGAAACCCGCCGCGCCATGGCAGACCTCGTGCTGCACAACCTGGACCAATTCATCGCCACAGGGCGCCCCGCAGCCGAGGTGCCCTGGTCCGCCGCACAGTGATGTCCTGCGGTCCCTTTTTTCCCTGCGTCTGTTGAAGAGCCCTCCATGTCCACTACCCCGACCATCACCGAGATCGAAGTCATTCCCGTCGCCGGCCGCGACGGCATGCTCATGAACCTCAGCGGCGCGCACGCGCCCTACTTCACCCGCAACATCGTGCTGGTGCACGACAGTGCAGGCCACACCGGGGTGGGTGAGGTCCCCGGCGGCGAAGGCATTCGCCAGGCGCTGGAGGACAGCAAGCAGGTGCTGATCGGCCGCTCCATCGGCCAGCACCTGCAGTTGCTGCAGGCGGTGCAAAAATCCCTGGAAGGCCGCGACACCGGTGGCCGCGGTCTGCAGACGTTCGATCTGCGCATCGGCGTGCACGCGGTCACGGCCATCGAATCCGCGCTGCTGGACCTGCTGGGCCAGCACCTGGGCGTGCCGGTCGCTGCCCTGCTGGGCGAAGGCCAGCAGCGCGATCGCGTGGAAATGCTGGGCTACCTGTTCTTCGTGGGCCCCAGCGACCAAACCGACCTGCCCTATGTGAAACCCGGTGAGGACACGCTGGGCACGGACAGCTGGACCCAGGTGCGCCACATGACGGCGATGACCCCCGAAGCCATCGTGCGCCAGGCCGAAGCCGCCCATGCGCGCTATGGCTTCAACGATTTCAAGCTCAAGGGCGGCGTGCTGGCCGGAGAGCAGGAGGTCGAAGCCGTGACCGCGCTGGCCCGGCGCTTCCCCGAAGCCCGCGTCACCCTGGACCCCAACGGCGGCTGGCTGCTCAAGGATGCCATCCGCCTGATGCGCGACATGCACGGCGTGCTGGCCTATGCCGAAGACCCCTGCGGCGCCGAAGGCGGCTTCTCGGGCCGTGAAGTCATGGCCGAATTCCGTCGCGCCACCGGTCTGCCCACGGCCACCAACATGGTCGCCACCGACTGGCGCCAGATGGTGCACGCCCTGTCGCTGCAGTCCGTGGACATCCCGCTGGCCGACCCCCATTTCTGGACCATGGCCGGCTCCGTGCGCGTGGGCCAGACCTGCCGCGACTGGGGCCTGACCTGGGGCTCGCACTCCAACAACCACTTCGACATCTCGCTGGCCATGTTCACCCACGTGGCCGCCGCCGTGCCCGGCAAGGTCACGGCCATCGACACGCACTGGATCTGGCAGGACGGCCAGTACCTCACGCAGAACCCGCTGCAGATCCGTGGCGGCTTCGTCGAAGTGCCCCAGACCCCGGGCTTGGGGGTGACCGTGGACCGCGCCGCGCTGCAGCGCGCCAACGCCCTGTATCTGGAGCACGGCCTGGGTGCACGCGACGACGCCATTGCCATGCAGTACCTGATCCCCGGCTGGAAGTTCGACAACAAGCGGCCCTGCATGGTGCGTTAAGCACCCCCTGAGCGGCTGGCGCCGCTTCCCCCTCTCTCGCTGCGCGGGAGGGGGACGGCGCCAACGCTGCGGGGCGGCCCTTGCCTGGCGCCCCCACCTGGACCGCGCCAGCGGCTACCGCCCTGCCCTTTGCCTCTTTTTCTTACGGAGAACTCCATGTCCCGCTACGACAACCTCATCAACGGCCAATGGACGGCCGCCGCCACCTACAGCCCCAACACCAACCCCAGCGACCTGTCCGATGTGGTCGGCGACTACGCCCAGGGCGATGCGCAGGACGTGCAGGCCGCCGTGGCCGCCGCCGTGGCCGCCTTCCCGGCCTGGTCCACCTCGGGCATCCAGGCCCGCTCCGACGCGCTGGACAAGATCGGCAGCGAAATCCTGGCACGCAAGGAAGAGCTGGGCGAGCTGCTGGCCCGCGAAGAAGGCAAGACCCGCCCCGAAGCCATTGGCGAAGTTGGCCGCGCCGGCCAGATCTTCAAGTTCTTTGCCGGCGAATGCCTGCGCCTGTCCGGCGAGACCGTGCCTTCGGTGCGCCCCGGCATCGGCGTGGAGATCACGCGCGAACCCATCGGTGTGGTCGGCCTGATCACGCCCTGGAACTTCCCTATCGCCATCCCCGCTTGGAAGATCGCCCCGGCCCTGGCCTTCGGCAACTGCGTGGTGCTGAAGCCGGCCGATCTGGTGCCCGGCAGCGCCTGGGCCCTGGCCGACATCATCCACCGCAGCGGTATCCCCGCCGGCGTGTTCAACCTGGTCATGGGCCGCGGCCGCGTGATCGGTGAGGCCCTGGTCAACCATCCTGGCGTGGCGGCCATCAGCTTCACCGGCTCGGTGGGCGTGGGCCGCGGCATTGCCGAAGCCTGCGTGAAGAACGGCAAGAAGGTGCAGCTGGAAATGGGCGGCAAGAACCCCCAGATCGTGCTGGACGATGCCGACCTGAACCAGGCCGTGGAACTGTCGGCCCAAAGCGGCTTCTACTCCACCGGCCAGCGCTGCACGGCATCCAGCCGGCTGATCGTGACCGACAAGATCTACCCCGCCTTTATCGAAGCCCTGCAGGCACGCATGGCCAAGATCAAGGTCGGCGATGCGCGCGCCGCCGGCACCGACATGGGCCCGGTGGTCAGCCAGGCCCAGCTGGAGCAGGATCTGTCGTATGTGGAAATCGCCAAGGCCGAAGGCGCGCGCCTGGCGGCCGGCGGCAGCCGCGTGGCCTGCCACACGGGCAGCGGCAAGGACGGCTTCTACATGGCGCCCACGCTGTTCGTGGACACCGAAGCCGGCATGCGCATCAACCGCGAGGAGGTCTTTGGCCCGGTGGCCAGCGTGATCCGCGTCAAGGACTACGACGAAGCCCTGGCCGTGTCCAACGACACGCCTTTCGGCCTGTCGGCCGGCATTGCCACCACCAGCCTGAAGTACGCCACCCACTTCAAGCGCCACAGCCAGGCCGGCATGGTGATGGTCAACCTGCCCACGGCCGGGGTCGACTACCACGTGCCGTTTGGCGGCCGCAAGGGCTCGAGCTACGGTCCGCGCGAGCAAGGCCGCTACGCCCAGGAGTTCTACACCACGGTCAAGACCGCCTACACGCTGGCCTGACCCGCAACGGCCCAGCGCGCCCCGGGGGCCCTCCGCACGGGCGTGCGGGGCATGCCGGACGCTCGCCGCAGCAGGGCCTGCCGCCCTGCGCCCAGGGGTGCAGCAGCACCTGCACGACCCCAAGCCCGTTGACACCGGCATGACAATATCTGCCCGGCAGGCCCGGCCGGGGGTGCTATCTTCTGCCCACTATGCAAAGCCTGTTTCACCTTGCCTACCATGTGACCGACCTGGACGCCGCGCGCCGCTTTTACGGCGGCGTGCTCGGCTGCCGCGAAGGCCGCAGCACCGACACCTGGGTCGATTTCGATTTCTTTGGCCACCAGATCTCGCTGCACCTGGGCCAGCCTTTTGCGGTGGCCAACACCGGCAAGGTCGGCAACCACATGGTGCCCATGCCCCACCTGGGCGTGATCCTGCTCAAGCCGGAATGGCTGGCCCTGGCCGAGCGCCTGAAGGCTGCCGGCACGCAGTTTGTGCTGGAGCCCCAGGTGCGCTTCGAAGGCGAACCCGGCGAGCAGTGGACCATGTTCTTCTACGACCCCAGCGGCAACCCCATCGAAGTCAAAGGCTTCACCAGCTGGGACGCGGTCTACGCCCACTGACCCCGCAGCGGCCGGCGGACACCCTGCCGCGCCTCCTCGGCGGACAGCAGGCGGTGCATGCCTGCAGCCGCCTTGCACTCACGCCGCCGGCGGAGCGCCCAGAAACCGCAGCAAGCCGCTGCTGCGCTGGGTGGGGCTGCCAATGGCCGATGCCAGCAGCCCCGGCCCTTCGGACCACAGCGAAAACGCCTGGCGCGCGCGTGTGATGCCGGTGTAGACCAGCTCGCGGTTCAGCACATGGCCGCCCTGCGCGGCCAGCACCAGGGCCGTGTGTTCGAACTCCGAGCCCTGGCTTTTGTGCACCGTCATCGCAAACGCCGTTTCCACCTGCGCCAGCCGCGCGGTGCTGACGGCATGCAATTGCTCGCCTTGCGCAAAGTAGACGCGCAGGCGCGCGGGATCGGCCCAGCTGGGCAGGGCCATGCCGATGTCGCCGTTGGATACGCCCAGCTGCGCGTCATTGCGCGTCACCATCACCGGCCGGCCCAGGTACCACTCGCCATCCTTGCGCAGCAGGTCCTGCCGCTCCAGCACCTGTTCGATGGCACGGTTCAGTCCGGCCACGCCCCAGTCGCCCTCACGCACCGCACACAGCAGGCGAAAGCGGTCGAACGCCGCCAGCACCGAACGCACCCAGTCCTGGTGCGCGGCCTCGCTGTCCCAGCGCGCGGCACGCCCGGCCTGCAGCTGGCGGGCGTAGGCGGCATAGCCGGCCTGCGTACCCCGGCCCTGCACCGCCATGGCGGCAATGGCCGTGGCCGGACCGCCCTGGTGGGCCCACAGCGCACCGTCCAGCCCGCTGCGGGTCTGCTCCAGCAGCAGGTGCTGCGCCTGCGCCGCATCGCCCGCATTCACGGCCAGCGCCAACTCACCGATAGGCCCGCCAAAACGCCGGCTTTCGCGCAGCATGACGGTGTGCTGGGCCAGGGGCGTGGCGGCCTGCGCCGTGGTGAAGGCGGGCGCAATGCTCTGCCCCGCCACGCGCTGCGCATAGGCCACGGTGTCGGGCAGGTAGCCGCCGTCCTGCGCGCCACGGCACAGGTCGCCCAGCACGGCGCCGGCCTCCACCGAGGCCAGCTGGTCCTTGTCGCCCAGCAGCACCAGCCGCGCGGTGGGCGGCAGCGCCTGCAGCACCGCCGCCATCATTTCCAGGTGCACCATGGATGCCTCATCGACGATGAGCACGTCCACATCCAGCGGATGGCCTGCATGGTGGCGGAAATGCCGGGTGTCCGGCCGTGCGCCCAGCAGCGCGTGCAAGGTGCGGGCGGCGCCCATGCGCTGCACCAGCGTCTTCAGGTCCAGTCCGGGCTGCACCGCGTCGTGCAACTGCAGCAGTGCCGCATCGATGGACTGCTTGAGCCGCGCGGCCGCCTTGCCCGTGGGCGCCGCCAGCGCCACGCGCAGCTGCTGCGCATCGGGCGCCGTGGCAAACAGCAGCGCCAGCAGGCGCGCGGCGGTATAGGTCTTGCCCGTGCCCGGCCCCCCGGTGATGACCGACAGCCGCCCGCGCAGCGCCAGCGCACAGGCCAGTTTCTGCCAGTCCAGGGGCGCCTGCGGCTGCGGCGGCCCGAACAGCCGGTCCAGCCAGTGGCGCACGGCCGCATCGTCCACGGCCTGGCCCTCCACCGTCGTGCGGCGGGCCAGGTGCTCGGCCACGGTGCGTTCGTAATCCCAGTAGCGGCGCAGATACAGCAGCGGTTCGGCGCCGGGCAGCAGCACCAGGGGCTGGCCGGCATCGGCGTCGCGCCCCACCACGCGCACCACCGGGCTGCGCGCCAGCGTCGCCAGCCACGGCGCCACATCCGAGGGCAGCTGGGCCCACAGCGCCTGCTGCGCCGCCAGTGCCTCGGCCGGCCAGGCCAGCACGCTGTTGGGGGCCTGCACCAGCGCCTGCAGCGGCAGGCAGCTGTGACCGCGTCCTTCCATCTGCGCCAGCACGGCGGCCGCCACCAGCAAGGCCGGCTCGGCCGCTGCATCCTGGCTGTGCACAAAGCGGGCCAGGGCCGTATCCAGCCGGCGCAGCAGGCCGGCATCGCTGAAACGGTCCAGCACCGTCAGGCTGTCGGCCACGCTCAGTTCCGGCGCCGCAAACAGGTCCAGGGTCTGCACATCGCGCACGCGTTTGGCCTTCATGGCAGCACCTCCTCGCCCAACTGGGCATCCAGCGCATCCAGCAGGCGCAGCAGATCCGGGGACTGCGGCAGCACCTGCATGCCTTGTGTCACGCCGTCGATACCGCGCAAAAAGTAATACAGGGCCCCGCCCAGCTGCTGCGCCGGCACATAGGCATCGCCCAGGCGGCTGCGCAGCAAGCGGTGCAGCGCCAGCAGGTAGAGCGCAGCCTGCACGTCATAGCGGTGCTCCAGCATGGCCTGCGCCAGGGCCTCGGCACTGTAGGCGCGGGCATCGGCCCCCAGGTGGTTGGTTTTGTAGTCCAGCACCCAGTAACGACCCGCATGGCAGAACACCAGGTCGGCAAAGCCCATCAGCATGCCGTGCAGCTCCCGCTGCGGCAGCGCCGGGCGCTCCATCCCGGGCAGGATGAACTGGCGGCACAGGGCGTCGATGCGTGGCGCCGACAGCTGCTGCACGGGCAGCCAGAACTCCATCTCGGCCAGCACCGCCCCCTCCTGGCCCAGCTGCGCCAGGCTGACCGACAGCGGCACCAGCGGCTGGTGGACAACGGCACGCAGCCAGCGCAGCACATCCAGCCCCTGGTCCTTGCGGCCGGCGCGTTCACAGCGGCGCAACAGCCGGGTTTCCAGCTCGTCCGGCGCAGCGCCCTCGTCAGGCGGCGCTGGCGGCAGGGCAAAACCTTCGCCAGCCAGCCATTCCAGCTGGTCGTGCAGAAAATTTCCCACCACCGGGCCGCGCATGAAGCGGTGCCATACGGCGGCGGTACCGGTGTCGGCGGAAGGCAACGGCAGCCCCTCCAGCCCCAGGTCGGATGGCGGTGGCGTGGCATCGCCGGCCGTGGACGGCACTTCGTCATCGGCCGGGTGCAGCGCCACCACCGGCAGCACCGGCACGCTGACGGCCGCCATGGCACGGGTCAGCGCCGAAAAGCTGCCAATGCCCCAGCGGCGGTCGAATTCCGCCGCATACGGCTGCGCCGGGCGCAAGGCCGGCGCAGCCGCTGGAGGCTGCCAGCGCTGCACCGCCGGCAGCTCGGCCGGGGCATCCACCACGCGGATCTCCGGGCAGCCCTGTGCCAGGGCCTGCAGCTGGGCACGCCAGCCTTGCACGGAATGCACGGCATCGCCGGCAAGCACATAGCCGGCCGCCCCCTGTTCGTTGACGCAGGCCTTGCCATTGCCGCGTTTCATCGGCGCCATGCCCATCCACAGCGCATGGCGTGGCCGGGTCAGCGCCACGTACAGCAGACGCAGGTCTTCGCGCAGGCGCTCCCTGTCGGCACGGGCCAGCTGGGTGCTGTCAAAGTCCAGCACCAGTTCCCGCGCCGGCCCGGCTTCGCCCTGCACCGGCAGCGACAGATAGGCCGTGCCCCGCTTTTCCACCGCACGGAAGCTGCCCGCGAACGGCAGGCAGACCACTGGATACTCCAGCCCCTTGCTCTTGTGCACGGTCACCACCTTGACCAGGTCGGCATCGCTTTCCAGGCGCACGATCTGCGCCTCACCGCCGCCGCCCGGGCTGTCGACCTCGGTGGCCAGCCAGCGGATCAGGGCCTGCTCGCCTTCCAGCTGGGCGCTGGCCGTCTGCAGCAGCTCGGCCAGGTGCAGGTAGTTGGTCAGCCGGCGCTCGCCCCCGATGCTGGCCAGCCAGCGGGCCGGCAGCTGGAAGCGGTACAGCGTCTGCCGCAGCATGGCCAGCACCCCCTGGCGCAGCCAGATGCCATGCAGCTCCTTGAGCTGTTCGCTGTGGGCGTCGAAAGCCTCTTCATCGGCAGCCAGCTGGGCCAGGGCTTCCAGCGACCAGCCCATCAGCCGGGTGGCCAGGCCGGCGCGCACGGCCAGGGCATCCAGTGGGGCAGCCACGGCACGCAGCCAGTACAGCAGGTCCTGTGCCTCATCGCTGGCAAACACCGAATCCTGGTCCGACAGATAGACCGAGGCCACGGCGCGCTGCGCCAGTGCACGGCGCACGGCCGCCGCCTCTTTGCCAGTGCGCACCAGCACCGCAATATCGGCCGGGCGCAGGCGCTGCAAAGGCTGACCGTCCTCGGCATAGCCGGTGGAGGCATCCATCAGCCAGCGCACGATCTGGTCGGCGCAATGCACGGCAAAACGCCGGCGAATGGCATCGCTGCTCAGCGGCTCCGCGCTGACCTCGCCATCCCAGACCACGGTCAGCGCGGGCATCGAGGTAGCGCCTTCCATCAGCACTTCGCGCCGGCCCTGGGCGGCCACCGGCTCGAACGGCAGCGGGTTCTGCGCGCTGCTGGTGCGGAACATGAAAGCACCCTCGCCCGGGCGCTGCTCCGCACCGGCAAACCAGTGGTTGATGGCCTGCACCAGCGCCTGGGTGGAGCGGTAGTTGGTGCCCAGCACATAGTGCCGCCCGGCCGTGGCCTGCCGCGCCTGCAGGTAGCTGTAGATGTCGGCACCGCGAAAACCGTAGATGGACTGCTTGGGATCGCCAATCAGCAGCAGCGCACTGTCGGTGCTGTTGTCCCGGGTGCGGTAGATCTGGTCGAACAACCGGTACTGCAGCGGCGAGGTGTCCTGGAACTCGTCGATCAGCGCCACCGGGTACTGGGCCTGGATGCTGGCGCGCAGCGCCGGGCCGTTGTCGCCGGCCAGTGCCGTGTCCAGGCGCTGCAGCATGTCGGCAAAGCCGAAGGTGCCAGCCTGCTGCTTGAGCCATTGCAGGCGCAGCTGCACCTGGGCCGCCGCATGCAGGCGCAAGCTGCTGCGCAGGCTGGGCAGCTGCGCCAGGGCCTGCAGCACCTCGGCCAGTTCCTGCGATGCCGGCGGCAGATCCACCGGCGCACCGCCCTTGCGCGCCTCCTCCAGACCGGCGGGCACCAGCCGGGTGGCCCCGGTTTTCAGCTGCGCCGCCAGATCCGGGTGGGGCGCGGC
Organism: Comamonas terrigena NBRC 13299; assembly: GCF_006740045.1. Taxonomy (NCBI): domain Bacteria; kingdom Pseudomonadati; phylum Pseudomonadota; class Betaproteobacteria; order Burkholderiales; family Comamonadaceae; genus Comamonas; species Comamonas terrigena. The sequence goes on along the minus strand of NZ_AP019749.1, from coordinate 369,858 downwards.
AGCCCAGCGGCGCACGGTCTGCAGCCAGCCCTTGTAGTTGGCCGGCTTGAGCTTCAGCCCGTTCCAGGCGGTTTTGTGGTGGGCCAGCTGGCCGTCCAGCCAGTCCTCCAGGTCCTGTGCCTTTTGCTCCCAGCCGGCGGCCAGGGCCTGCAAGGTCTGTGTCTGCTGCGCCTGGGCAGCGGCAATGCAGGCCGCCAGCGTGCCCGCCCCGGCCGCCGGTGGCACGGGCACGCGCAGCAAGGCCTGCATATCGGCCACCAGTGCGCCGACATGGGGCCACACGGCCAGGGCCTGTTCCAGCAACTCGCCCGACAGCGGGTAGCACTGCTGGCGCCAGTAGTCCTGGGCGGCTTCGATCTGGCGCTGGCTTTCATCCGGCTCCAGCACCTCATCGAACAGATTGCCGCTGTCGAACGCGTGTTCGCGCAGCATGCGCTGGCACCAGGCATCGATGGTGTGGATGGCCGCGTCATCCATGCACTGCGCCGCCATGTCCAGCCGCCAGGCCGCCTGCTCGCGCACGGCCCCTTGCGGATAGGCGTCGCGCAGCTCCCGCAGGAACTGGTCGTGCGCTGCCGGTTCGGCCTCGCCGCGGAAGCACTGCACGGCCTCGATCAGGCGCGCCCGGATGCGGTCCGACAGCTCGCGCGTGGCCGCCCGGGTGAAGGTCATCACCAGAATGTCGGGCGGCATCAGCGGCCGCACAAAGCCCTGCTCTCCGCCATGGCCCAGCACCAGGCGCAGATACAGCGCGGCAATGGTCCAGGTCTTGCCGGTGCCGGCGCTGGCCTCGATCAGGCGCGAGCCCCACAGCGGAAAGCGGATGGCGTCCAGCACATGGCCGCTGGACGTGTAAGAGGCGTTCACGGTGCTCATGCGGACGGCTCCCCAGCGTGCACGCCATGTGTGCCTCTATCAACCCACAGGCAGGTGCTGCTCCAGTCCAGCAGCGGCCCATAGGCGGCCAGCGCCAGGGTGTCCAGCGCCCCGCTGGCCAGCAGCTCGTCCCAGCCCGGGTAGCAGCGCGCCCAGCTCGGGTCCTGGCATTCGCCGTCCAGCACATGGCTGCCGGCATAGGCCTGCTCGGCCGCCTGCAGATCGCCGGCGGCCACCGCCATGGCGGTGCGCAGGGGCAAGGGCAGCGGGGCGTTCTGGCCTTGCAGCCACAGCTGCATCAGCTGCTGCAGCCGGGCCTGGGCGTCGGCCTGGGCCATGGGCAGCGCCCACAGCACCGTGTCGCGGGCCACCACACAGCCCAGCGCCGGGCTGCCCGTGGCCGACAGCGCCAGACTGCGCACATAAAAGCCCAGCAGCTTGTCGGGCCGCACCGCCCCCTCTTTGTCCAGCAGCGTGCGCGGGTCCATGGCAAACCAGGCCTGGTCGAAATGCCCGCCCCGTTCGCCGTCCCCGAGGGAGATGGCATCGGGCCGTTGCCGCAGGCCGTCCAGCCAGTCGTCCAGCACCACCTCGCCTTCGCGCAGCAGCACCCGCTGCCGGGGCGCGGTCTGCGGCCAGTCCTGCATCACCGCCTGCCAGCAGCGCAGCGAGGGGACAACCTGCTGCTGCAGTGCCTCGGCCTCCCGCGCACCTACGCCCGCCAGCGGCAGGCGGCCGGCGCGCGCCAGCCGCTGCACCTGCAGGGCCACCTGCTGCGGCACATCCACCGGTGCAGCACCGGCCATCAGGGCCACCACATCCTGCTGCAGCTGCTGCACCAGCTGGTAGGCGGTCAGGCCACCCACCTGGAACAGCTCGTCGTCCACCACCACCTCGTCTTCCTGCTCAAAGCGCACCAGCAACCGGTGGCGCAGAAACGCCCGGGCGGGGTGGCGCAGAAAGTCCGCCAGGCGCGCCAGATTCAAGGGCACGTCCGGGTCCAGCTCCAGCGGCGGCATGCCGGGTGCCGTGGCGGCACTGTCCGCGGCATGGGCCGCATGCCATTCCCGGGCATAGGTGTGCAGCGGCGAGCCATCCTCGAAATAGCGGCGGCTGAACGGCTGCAACGGGTGCTGCCGGGTGCGCTGCGCCAGCAAATCCCCTTGCGCCGCGGCATCGCCCTGCCAGCCCTGTGCCAGGTAGTCCCGCAGCTGGGATACCAGCACCGACGGCGGCTGCTCGCTGTTGTCGCGCACATGGCGCCCGGCCCAGCTGATGTACAGCATGCGGCGTGCGGACAGCAGTGCATCCAGCATCAGCTGGCGGTCGTCGTCGCGCCGGGCGCGGTCGCCCGGGCGTTGCTGCTGGGACTGGGCCATCAGGTCGAAATCGGACCGGCTGGCGCGGCGCGGATAGTCGCCGTCGTTCATGCCCAGCAGGCACACCACCTCGAACGGGATGGCGCGCATCGGCATCAGCGTGCAGAAGGTGACGCCACCGGCGCGAAAGCGCTGCTCCAGCGCCGGCTCGGACAGCGCCTGCAGCCAGGCCTCCTGCGCCACCACCAGCGGCAGGTCGGCCTCGAATCCGGCCTGCTCGCACGCGGTCTGCCAGCGCACCAGGGCCTGGTCCAGCGCGGCCAGCAAGGCCTGGTCTTCATCGCTGCGGCTGCGGAAGAAGTCCTCCAGCAGCATGCGAAAGCGCTGGGCCCACACCGCCGGCGCGGCGGGTTGCTGCGCCGTCTGCCACCATTGCAGCATGCGCTGCAGCAGGCTGGCCAGGCTGCCGGCCAGCTCGGCGCTCAGCCCCCCCACTTCATCGTAGGGCTCGATCCCGGAGAATGCCTGGGCCGGTACATCCATGGCCCCGCCGCTGGCGTAACCCAGCAGCATGCGCTGCAGGCCAAACCAGGCACTGTTGGGGTCACCGCAGGCCTGCAGCCCCAGCTGGGCACGCTGGGCATGGTTCAGCCCCCAGCGGATGCCCGCCCCGGCCATCCACTGCGTGAGCTGGGGCAGTGCATCGGCCGCCAGCCCCATGCGGTCGGCCACGGCCGGCACATCCAGCAGGTCGCACAGCTCGCTCAGACGGCAGCGCTGCTGTGGCAGGCGCAGCAGCCATTGCAGGGCCGTGACCAGCGGACTGCTGGCGCGAGCCCCCACATCGGCAATATCGAACGGGATATGGCGCGCATCGTGGCGGCCGTACTGGCCGAACACGGCGCGCACCGCCGGCGCGGCCTCTTCAATCGACGGCAGCATGACCACCACATCGCGTGGTGCCAGCGCGGCCTGGCCTGCACCCGGCGGCTGGGCCAGCAGCTGCAGCAACTGGTCGTGCAGCACCTCCAGCTCCCGCACCAGGCCGTGCGCGGTGTGGAACACGATGGAGCGGTCGCTGGCCGCAATCGCCAGCGGCGGGTGCTCCGCCAGCGGTACCAGGTCGCGGATGCGCTGCTGCACCTGGGTCAGCAGCGGTGCCTGGGCCAGATCCTGGGCGTCGGCTTCGTCGTACACATCCACCCGCGGCCAGTTCCATTGGGCGGCGGTGCTGCTGGTGGTATCGAAGGCATCGAGCTGGCGCACATAGTCCCTGCTCTGCCGGGCCCACGCGGCCAGCAGCGGATGGGCATGGGCGTGCATGGCTTCCAGCGGGATCTGCGCCAGATCGCGCCCGCCCTTGTGCGCATGGCGACGGCGTTCCTGGCGCAGCAGCTCGCGCCCGTCGATGGCATCGGCCCAGTGAAAACGGCAGGGATTGGGCACCGCAATCAGCACCTGGCTGTGCTGCGCAATCCCGCTCAGGAACTGCATCAGCGACAGCGGCATCTGGCCCATGCCGAACACCACCACACGGCGCGCCAGCGGACTCACCGGCGGCTGGCCGGATTGCAATGCGCCCAGCACCCGCGCCAGCAGCGCCGGGCGGGTGGCGGCACGTTCATGTGGCTCCAGCTCTGCCAGCACTGCACGCCACAGCGCCGGCTGCCATTGCTGCACGGCGGGCACGGGCACATCCGGGCGGCCGGGGTTGCGCAGCACATCCTGCCCGGCAGCCCAGGCCTCCAGCCAGTCGGCACGGTAGATCTGGTACTGGTCGTACAGATCGGCCAGGCGCTCGGCGAGCTGCAGCAGGCGCTGGGGTTCGCCGGGGCGCAGAAAGTTGGCAATGGGGGCGAATTCCGGCAGCGCCAGGCACTGCGGCAGCAGGCGCATCAGCCGCCAGATCATCGGTGTCTTGTCCAGCGGCGATTCACGGGGCACCGCATCCTTGCCCAGGATCTGCCGGTAACTGCGCCAGACAAAGCGTGCCGGCAGCTCGACCCGCGCAGCGGCACAGACGCCCAGCGTGTCGGCCATGCGCATCTTGAACCACTCGGCCATGCCATTGCTTTGCACCAGCACGGTCTCGGGCTCCAGCGCCTGCAGCGGGTGCGCCGCCAGCCACGCCAGCACCGTATCGGCCAGGGCCTCGGTCTGGTTGCCGTGCAGGGCAATCAGGCCCGGCTGCCATGCTGTGTCTGGTGCTTGCTGCGCTGCTGCCACATGCTCTCCTGCAGATGCCGGCAGGCACCTGCCTGCTGGTCAAAGCCGAGAGCTTACCGTGTCCCACGCGCCGGCCGGGCCGGGTGCGCCAGCGCACCGCCCCCGGCCGCTGCCCCGCAGCAGCGCCTCAGCGCAGCAGACCCAGCCCCGCTACGGCCAGCACCGCGCAGACCGTGGCCACGGTGCGCAGCTGGCGCGGTGCATAGGTCAGCATCAGGCCGGTGAACAGGGCCGCGAACGTCAGCACGCCCAGCCATGCGGCCACCGCCACCGACAGGCCCCAGCCGTGCAGACACACCAGCAGCGAGCCCAGCAGCAAAGCGGTACCGACCGCCCGCCACAGCCACATGCGGCGGATGCCGAGCTCTTCTCCCACCATCTGCTCATGGTGGCGCTCCATCGCCAGGCTCAGGGCCGCAAACGCCGGCACGCCCCACAACAACGCAATCCAGGTGTTCATGGCTGCTGCTCCGGCGCCTGCAGCGCAGTTTTGGGAAGTGCCGAACCACCCGATGCCACCGCTGCGGGCTTGGCCGGTTGCGCTGCGCGCTGGCGCCGCCACAGCTGGTAGACCACCGCGGCGTGCAACAGCGCCAGCGCCCACATCATCAAATCAAAGCCGGCCACGCTCCACTGCCCGCGGGCAAGGGTGTGCCACAGGCCCGCACCGCCCGTGGCGGCATTGAGCAGCGGCAGTGCGGCAAACGCCACGGCCGCCAGCGCCAGCTGTTCCAGCCACGCCTTGGCGTGGGGGCGCAGCGCCGCATGCACCAGGCAGGCCAGCCAGATGCCGAAGAACCAGTGGATCTCGGTTTCCGCACGCTCGGCGATACCGACCGGCACCCAGCGGTTGGCCACAAAGTAGCCCGCCACCGCCACGGACAGGCCGGCGATGGAGGCCACGTTCAGCACCTCCACCAGGCGATGGCCCCTGGGCGTGAAACCGCGCTTGCGGCGTTCCGGCAGGCGTTTGACCACCCACAGCACCATGCCGGTGGCCGCCATCAGCGTGCCCACCACCCCGGACAGAAACAGCAGCCAGCGCACGGCCGGGTCGGCAAAGCGCCCCAGGTGCAGCCCGGACACGCTGCCAATGAAAGTGTTGATGGCCGAGGGCACGCGCGGCGCGGGCGCCTCCTGGAGCTGGCCGGTCACCCCGTCGAACACCAGCCGCTGGCCGCTGCCGCGGTTGCTCAGGCTGGAAGAACCTTCTTCCCGCAGCTCCACCCTGGCACGGGCGGTATGGGGGTTTTGCACCGTGATGGCGGCCACGCCGCGCCCCTGCCACTGGGCCTGTGCGGCCTGCAGCATGGGGCCCAGGGGCGCCAGTGCGACCGGACCGGCGTCCGCCTGCCCCGCACGTCCTGCACGCCCTTCGCGGCCCTCGCGTCCCTCACGCCCGGCTTCGCGGGCGCCACCTTGTGGCGCGGCGTTCTGCACCACGCCGCGCCGCTCCGCGTTGAAGCGCTGGGTATCGCCGTCATACACGGCATGCACGCCCCAGGGCATCAGCATGGTCATCAGCAGCAGCAGGCCGCTGAAGGTGATGACGATGTGAAACGGCAGCGCCAGCACGGCCGTGGCATTGTGCGCATCCAGCCAGGAGCGCTGTCCTTTGCGCGGGCGGAAGGTGAAGAAATCGGTGAAGATCTTCTTGTGCGTGATCACCCCGCTGAGGATGGCCACCAGCATCACGAACGTGGCGATGCCCACAATCCAGCGCCCCCAGATCCGGGGCATGGCATACAGCTCGAAATGGAAGCGGTACAGAAAGCTGCCGCCACGTGTTTCGCGCACGGGAATCACCTCTCCCGTGGCCGCATCCAGATAGGCCCGCTGCAGCCCTTCACGCCCCTGCGGAGCCCCTTGCGGGCGCCAGGACACGGCCACCGCCGTCTGCCGCACACTGGGCAGGCTGATGGTCCAGGTGCTGGCATCCGGCGCCAGCTTCTGCATGCCCGCCAGCGCCTTTTCCGCCGTGTCGGCCTGGGGCACGGACACATGCAGCTCGGGGCGCATCCAGTCGTTCACCTCGTCCACAAAGTAGCTCAAGGTGCCGGTGAAGAACACCGCATAGAGCAACCAGCCCAGCAGCAGTCCGCTCCAGGTATGGAACCACGACATCGATTGGCGCAGTCCTTCGGGTTTACCGTCCAGCCTCATGCCTGGCCTCCCGACAGCAGCCACGCGGCGGCCACCAGCAGCGCGGTGCCCCCGCCGATGGCGGCGCACACCTTGCGCGTGCTGCCGCAGGCAAACGCCCACAGCACCACCACGGCATACACCACGAACGACAGCACGGTGGACCACATCACGGCATCCATCCGGGACATGGACAGCCATTGCACGGCAGCCAGACCGGCTGCGGCGGCCCAGGCTGCGCTCAGGGCATAGCCCCCGCCCAGCGCGAACACCGCGCGCAGCAACACTTCCCCACGGTAGCGCCACATCGGCGCCAGCGGCACCTGCTTGCCGGCCGGGGCGCTCACCGCAGGCCTCCGCGCACCCGGCGTGGCACCGTCATTCCTCGATGGCCCAACCCGGCCCCCTGGTGTGGCTGCACTTGCACGACCATTCCTCACAAACTGCAAATAATAATTATTCTTATTTTAAGTATTTACCCCTGGAGGCACACCCGGCTTCAGCACCGATACGACACCGTTTACCGGAGATTTACGAGGCCGCCACCGTCCGGGGCCACGGAAGGCGCCATGCAAAAAGCCCCAGACCATGGCTGATCTGGGGCTTTGTATCTGGTGGCCTGGGACGGAATCGAACCGCCGACACAAGGATTTTCAATCCTCTGCTCTACCGACTGAGCTACCGGGCCGCATCTGGACAATTATAGGGCCTGCCGAAGGCCTTTTCGGCCAGTTTCCCGCGCAATGCACAGGACTGCGCAACGCGGACTTCGGCATGAAAAAAGCGGAAGGTTTGCACCGTCCGCTTTTTCAATTTTGGTGGCCTGGGACGGAATCGAACCGCCGACACAAGGATTTTCAATCCTCTGCTCTACCGACTGAGCTACCGGGCCTGAAGCTCTCGATTATATACACAAATTTGGGGCCACCAGGAAAGTTGCGCCAAATTCTTCAACCATTGCGCTTGTTGCGGCCCAGGTCCACGCCCAGCTGGCGCAGCTTGCGGTAGAGGTGGGTGCGTTCCAGCCCGGTCTTTTCGGCCACACGGGTCATCGAGCCGCCTTCCCGTGCCAGGTGGAACTCGAAATAGGCCTTCTCGAAACCATCCCGCGCCTCACGCAAGGGGCGGTCCAGATCGAAGCCCTGGTGCGCGCTGAGTGCCGCGTCATGCAGGCCGGCGCGGCTGGACAAGGGCGCCACCATGCTGGGCACGGCGGCAGATGCCGGCAGGTCGCTGCCGGCCATGTCGCGGCGTTCGACATACACCGTGGATGCCGAGGCGGCAGGCGCAGGCGCGCTGCCCGCCTTGGCAAGCCCCTGCTCGACCGCCTTGAGCAGCTTCTGCAAGGTGATGGGCTTTTCCAGGAAGGACTGCGCCCCGATGCGCGTGGCTTCCACGGCCGTATCGATGGTGGCATGGCCACTCATCATGATGACGGGCATGGTCAGCTGCCCGGCCGTGGCCCACTCCTTGAGGAGGGAAACGCCATCGGTATCGGGCATCCAGATGTCCAGCAGGACCAGATCGTACGAACTCGCGTTGCGGGCCTCCCGGGCCTGGGTCGCGTTCTCCGCCAGGTCCACACTGTGACCCTCGTCGTTGAGGATTTCCGACAACAGATCGCGGATCCCCAGTTCGTCGTCGACCACCAGTATGTTTGCCATGTGTCTTGAAGCCTATGTACTGCGGTGCGCGGTCGCCATCCCTTCTGACGCCGCAGCGTTGTTTTCAGGGACGAATGATAGCGACACTTGTGCACCTTGCGCCACGCCCTCTTCGGTGCGGTTGGCCAAATCGATGCGAGCCCCATGCTCATCTGCAATTTTCTTGACCACGGCCAAGCCCAAACCCGTACCCCGAGCCTTGGTCGTCACATAGGGCTCGAAGGCACGCTGCAGGATATGGGGAGGAAAGCCCCCGCCGCTGTCGCTGATGGTCAACCGCACCCGGCGTGCGGTTTCCAGCCACTGGGTGCTGATGCGCACCGGCGGTGGTGCCACGCCCAGATTCTGGGCGTGCTGCTCGGTCGCGTCCTGGGCGTTTTGCAACAGGTTGTGGATGACCTGGCGCAGCTGCTGCGCATCGCCGGCAATGCGCGGGCACTGGGGGTCCAGCTCCACCTTCACCGGGACGCGGGCATTTTCTTCGCCGTACAGGTGCATCACATCCTGCACCAGGCCGTTCAGGTCCAGCGCCTGCAGCTCGGCCGCGGGCAGGCGCGCATAGTCGCGGAATTCATTGACCAGCCGCTTCATCGCGCCCACCTGTTCAACGATGGTGCGCACCGATTTCTGCAGCAGCGCCTGCTCGGCTTCCGGCAGCTTTCCCGACAGCTTCATGTCCAGGCGTTCCGCCGACAGCTGGATCGGGGTCAGCGGATTCTTGATCTCGTGCGCCACGCGCCGGGCCACTTCGCCCCAGGCCTGGGAACGCTGGGCCGAGACGATTTCGGAAATATCGTCGAACACCAGCAGCCGGCGCTGGCCGGGCAGCTCGGCCCCACGCACCACCAGGCTGGTCTTGTCGTGCAGCACTTCGCCGGCACGCGGGCCATCGGCCTGGTCGCCAGCGCCCAGCTCGAACACCAGTTGCCAGCGCTCGCGCCCCATGGAGGCGCCCTGCTCGCCCAGGAACAGCGCAAACTGTTCCTGCACCATGGCCGCAAAGCCCTGCAGCCCCGGCAGCTCGCTCAGCGCATCCCCCAGGTGCGCCGCCATCGGCAGGCGCAGGATCCGGGTCGCCCCCGGGTTGGTCGACAGCACGCGGCCCTGCGCATCCAGCACCAGCACCCCGGACGTCAGATTGTCCAGAATGGTCTGCAGGTTGGTGCGCGCGGACTGCACCTCCACCATGCTTTTGTCCACCGCCGTGCGGGCATCGGCCAGTTGCTGCGTCATCAGCGCAAACGAGCGGGTCAGTCCCCCCAGCTCGTCATTGGTCTGCAGCACGGCCTTGGGCCGCAGATCGCCCTGCGTCACATCGCGCACGCCCTGGGCCAGCAGCAGCAGCGGACGGGCCAGCTGGTTGCCCAGCAGCACCGCCAGCACCACCGTGCCGAACACGGCCAGGAACAGCGACAGCGTCAGGGTGCCGATGTACATGCTGCGCAGGCCTTCACGGGCCAGCGCACGCTCCTGGTATTCCCGGTTGGCCCCCTGCACGGCCAGTGCATTGGTCACCAGGGCCTGGGGCAAGGGCAGCACCACCTGCAGATAGCGGGGCTCTTCCAGCAGGCCCACGCTGGGGTTGCTCACCAGCGCCAGCGTGCGCACCCGCACCTGCTGCACCGCCTGGGCATCGTTGGGGTTGATATCGTCCAGGCCTTCGATGGTGGCCAGCGGCCGCTGGCTGCGCACGGTCCGCAGCTGCTGGCTGCTGGGCCGCTCGGGCTGCAGCGCAAACAAGGACTGCCCTGCCGTGCCCACGGCCTTGCCGTTGCTGTTCCACAGCACTACATCGCTGGCCCCCAGCTGGTCGCGGATGCGCTCCAGGATCAGCCCCGCCGCCGCATCCGGCACCTGGACCAGCTGCGCACTGGCCGTGCGCGTGTTGTTGGCCATGTCCTGGGCCACCGTCTCCAGCGTCACGCTGGCCAGGCTGACGCCCGCGGACAGAGCCCCTTCCACCTTGACGTCAAACCAGCTCTCGATGGAGCGTGAGACGAACTGGTAGGACACCACATAGATCAGCAGGCCCGGCACCAGGCCTGCAATGCCGAAGACCGCCGCCAGCTTGAGCAGCAGCCGGCTGCCGAATTTCTTCTGCCGCCAGCGCACCAGCAGGCGCACCGCCATCCACAGCAGCACGCACAGCAGGATGCCCGCCACCAGCACGTTCAGGCCGAACAGCCACTGGTAGTGGCGCTCGTAGAGCACCCGGTTGTTGGTGGCCAGCGTCAGCAGGAACAGCAGCACCATGCCGATGGCGCACATGACGGCGGCCACAATTCCCACGGTCCAGCGCACGGTACGGGCGCTGGGGGCATGCTTGCCGGCCGGCAGGGCCGCCGGCGCACCGGATTCAGTCGTCATCGCCATTCATGCGCGTCCACACGCTTGCTGCGGGATACCAGCATGCTCCAGCCGGAGCGCCCGAGATTGCCGATCTGCAGCGGCCGAGGCAGCTGCGCCGTGTCGATGCGCATCTGCAGCTCCAGTTGCAGCTCACCGCTGGAAGGCAGCTGCGACAGCTCGGCCACATTCCAGCGGGTAATGCGCCGCAGCGCCGACATCGCGTCTTCCAGCGTATCAAAGGTCACACCCAGGGAGACACCGCCTTGCCCCCGCTCGCTCAACGGGGATGCACCGGTGTACAGGCGCCAGCGGCGCGTCAGCGGCTGGTAGCTCAGTCGCATGTGGCGCTCCACCTCGGCCACCACCTTGTCGCTCCAGTACCAGCGCTCGCTGACCATGCGCACTTCCTGCACAAAGTGCACCGGAATGCCTTTGTACAAGGCGTCTTCCACCAGGGAAGGCAGCTCGAAATGCAGGGATGCGCTGAGCTGCAGCTTGTCGCCCGCCGGGCGCAGCAACAGCCCATCCACCGGCACGGCCGTGTCGGCCGCGGGCTCCAGCAGCAACTCGGTACTGGTCGCACTGGCCAGTGTCTGGGCCTGCGCGCCGGGCAACGCCCAGAACAGGGCCAACGCCAGCAGCAGTGCACCGCACAGCTGCAGCGCGGCGACAAGGTCAGAGCGCCTTGGTAAACAGGGCGTAGAAAAAGCCGTCATGGTCACCTGCACCATTGTCCGGGAGTGCATCGCGGATCGGTGTGGTTCCGGGAATTAAATGCCCAGGCGATGGCTGATGTGTGGCATCAGTGTTGCGTGCAAGAAACGCTTTGACCTGCGCATCCCCCTCGGCCTTGAACACCGAGCAGGTGCAATACAGCAGCCGTCCACCGGGTTGCACCAAGGGCCACAGGGTGTCCAGCAGCTGCGTCTGGATAGCCGCAAGCTGCGCCACATCGCTTTCGCGGCGCAGCCAGCGCACGTCCGGGTGGCGCCGCACGATGCCCGATGCGGTGCACGGGGCGTCCAGCAAGATGGCGTCGAACTTCTGGCCTCCATTGGCCTGCTGCCACCACTGTGCGGGCTGGCCGGCATCGGCCACCAGCACCTTGGCCTGCGCGCCCACCCGCGCCAGCGTGTGGTGAATGCGTTCGGCACGCTGCGCATCGACTTCCAGGGCGGTGACCTGCAGGGCCTCGCCCCCCAGCTCCAGCAGGTGGGCCGTCTTGCCCCCCGGCGCGGCGCAGGCATCCAGCACCTGCAAGGGCCGGGACAGTTCCAGACCGTGCAGCAGCAGGGGCGCAGCCAGCTGAGCGGCACCGTCCTGCACCGACACCACGCCCTCGGCAAAGCCGGGCAAGGCATCGACCGGCTGGGGCTTGGCCAGCTGCACGCCATGCGCGCCGAACACCGTCGCCTCCAGGTGGACGGCTTGCAGTGCGCTCAGGTACTGCGCAGGCGTCGATTTCCGGGCATGCACCCGCAGCGCCATCGGCGCATGGGCGTTGTTGGCTTCCAGAATCTGCTGCCACTGCGCGGGGTATTCGCGCTGCAGGCGCTCGATCCACCAGCGGGGGTGGTTCCAGCGGGCCTGGGGGTCCGCGTCGGTCAGCGCCACCAGCGCATCCCGCTCGCGCAGAAAACGGCGCAGGCAGGCATTGATGAAGCCGGCCTGTCGTGCAGCGGGGCCGCGCTTGGCCGCTTCCACGGCCTGGTTGACCAGCGTGAAGGGCGCATACGGTGCCTGGGCTTCATTCCACGCCAGGGCCAGTGCCGTGCACAGCAAGGCATCCACCTTGGGGGCCGGGGCCTTGGGCGCCAGCTGGGCGCGCAAGGCCTGGGCTCGGCCCAGATTGCGCAGCACCTGGAACAGCAGCGCCTGGACACCCGGGCGCAGCGCGGCCGGCACGGCCTGCAGCAGGCCGGTGCCCGATTGTCCGGCGCGGATGGCCTGCAGGGCCTGCGCCACCTGGTCCAGCAGCCGTGACAAGGCCACGGGCTGCGCCGGTTTTCCAGCAGCGCGGGAAGCAGATGAAGTCGTCATGAAATTACACGCCATGTGTACGGCGCCGGCCCCTGCCAGCGCCGCCCAAATAAAAACGCTCCCCACCTGCCTTGCAGCAAGCGGGGAGCGTGGTCAGTGACGCAAGAGCGCGCGCTTACGCGGCGCTGTCGTCACCTGCGACGGACTCGTCAGCCGTCACGCCAGCCAGCTCGGCCGCTTCGGCTTCGGCGATGGCGCGGCGCTCGGCCTCGTCCATGGCGTCCTTGGCCTTGCGTGCCTGGTGGTAGGCCAGACCGGTACCAGCGGGGATCAGACGACCCACGATGACGTTTTCCTTCAGACCGCGCAGCTCGTCGCGCTTGCCCATGATGGCAGCCTCGGTCAGCACGCGGGTGGTTTCCTGGAAGGAAGCCGCAGAGATGAAGGAGTCGGTCGACAGCGAAGCCTTGGTGATACCCAGCAGCACGTTGGAGTACGTGGCAGGTATCTTGCCGTCGCGTTGCGCCGCTTCGTTGGTGTTGAGCACTTCGGAGCGTTCGACCTGTTCACCCTGGATGTAGGTGGTATCGCCAGGGTTCTCGATCACGACGCGACGCAGCATCTGGCGCACGATCACTTCGATGTGCTTGTCGTTGATCTTCACGCCCTGCAGACGGTACACGTCCTGCACTTCGTCCACGATGTAGCGCGACAGCTCTTCGATACCCAGCAGGCGCAGGATGTCCTGCGGATCGGCCGGACCGTCCACAATCGATTCACCCTTGTTCACCACCTGGCCTTCGTGGACCAGAATGTTGCGCTCCTTGGGCACCAGCTCTTCCCAGACCTTGCCTTCCAGATCGGTGATCTGCAGGCGGATCTTGCCCTTGGTTTCCTTGCCGAAGGAGATCGTGCCGGTCATCTCGGCCAGCGTGCCCTTGTCCTTGGGCGTACGGGCTTCGAACAGCTCGGCCACACGGGGCAGACCACCGGTAATGTCGCGGGTCTTCTGACCTTCCACAGGGATACGGGCCAGCACTTCGCCGGGGCCCACGTCCTGACCGTCACGCACCTGGATCAGCGCGCCGACCTGGAAGCCGATCGTCACGGCGTGGTCGGTACCAGGGATCTTGACTTCCTGGTTGTTGGCATCGATCAGCTTGACCTGGGGACGCACCACCTTGGCAGAACCGCGGCGCTTGGGGTCGATCACCACCAGGGTGGACAGACCCGTCACTTCGTCGACCTGCTTGGCCACGGTGAGGCCTTCTTCCACATTCTCGAACTTCACCTGACCGGCGTATTCGGTAATGATGGGGCGGGTCAGCGGATCCCAGTTCGCCAGGATCTTGCCGGCCTTGATGGCTTCATCGGGCTTGACGGTCAGGATGGCGCCATAAGGCACCTTGTGACGCTCACGCTCACGGCCGTTTTCGGAGATCACGATCTCGCCCGAACGCGAAATCACGACCAGCTCACCCTTGGTGTTGCTCACATAGCGCATGGTCGGGTTGAAGCTGATCGAACCGTTCGATTTGGCTTCCACGCTCGAGGCCACGGCTGCACGCGAAGCCGCACCACCGATGTGGAACGTACGCATGGTCAGCTGGGTACCGGGTTCACCGATGGACTGCGCAGCGATCACGCCCACCGCTTCGCCCATGTTGATCAGGCCACCGCGACCCAGGTCACGGCCGTAGCAGGTTGCGCACAGACCGAAACGGGTTTCGCAGGTCAGCGCCGTACGCACCTTGATCTCGTCCACGCCCTGGGCTTCCAGCTCTTCGATCGTGTCTTCGTCCAGCAGCGTACCGGCGCGCAGCAGCACCACGCGGGTTTCGGGATGCAGCACGTCTTCGGCGGTCGAACGGCCCAGCACGCGGTCGCGCAGGGATTCGATCACTTCACCGCCTTCGACGATGGCGCGCATCAGATAACCGTTGTAGGTGCCGCAGTCTTGCTCGTTCACGACCAGGTCCTGGGTCACGTCCACCAGACGGCGGGTCAGGTAACCCGAGTTCGCGGTCTTCAACGCCGTGTCGGCCAGACCCTTACGGGCACCGTGGGTCGAGATGAAGTACTGCAACACATTGAGGCCTTCGCGGAAGTTCGCGGTAATAGGCGTCTCAATGATGGAGCCGTCAGGCTTGGCCATCAGGCCACGCATACCGGCCAGCTGGCGAATCTGCGCTGCAGAACCCCGGGCACCGGAGTCGGCCATCATGTAGATGGCGTTGAACGACTCCTGGTCCACCTGGTTGCCGTCGCGGTCGGTGGTCTTCTGGACCTTCAGCTGGTCCATCATCACCTTGGACACGTCGTCACCGGCCTTGCCCCAGATGTCCACCACCTTGTTGTAGCGCTCGCCAGCCGTCACCAGACCGGAGACGTACTGCTGCTCGATTTCCTTCACTTCAGCTTCCGCGCGGGCCAGGATGTCGGCCTTTTGCGGGGGCACCAGCATGTCGTCGATGGCCACGGAGAAACCGGCGTGCGTCGACAGACGGAAACCGTTCTGCAGCAGCTTGTCGGCAAACACCACGGTGGCCTTCAGACCGCACTTGCGGAACGAAGCGTTGATGAGCTTGGAGATTTCCTTCTTCTTCAGCGCCTTGTTGATGTTGCTGAAGTCCAGGCCCTTGGGCAGGATTTCCGACAGCAGGGCACGGCCCACCGTGGTGTGCACCAGGCTCACGGATTTGACGAATTCGCCGGTTTCCTTGTCCTTGGTCCACTGGGGCAGACGCACGCTGATCTTGGCATGCAGCTCGGCTTCACCGGAATCCAGCGCGCGCTGGACTTCGTTGGTGTCCATGAACACCATGCCTTCGCCCTTGCCGTTGATCTTGTCGCGGGTCGCGTGGTACAGACCCAGCACCACGTCCTGGGAAGGAACGATGGAGGGTTCGCCCGAAGCGGGGAACAGCACGTTGTTGGAGGCCAGCATCAGCGTGCGGGCTTCCATCTGTGCTTCCACGGACAGGGGCACGTGCACAGCCATCTGGTCACCGTCGAAGTCGGCGTTGAATGCCGCGCAGACCAGCGGGTGCAGTTGCAGGGCCTTGCCTTCGATCAGGATGGGCTCGAACGCCTGGATACCCAAACGGTGCAGCGTAGGCGCACGGTTGAGCATGATCGGGTGTTCTTTGATGACCTCTTCCAGAATGTCCCACACCACGGGGCTGCCGGATTCCACTTCCTTCTTGGCGGCCTTGATGGTCGTGGCAATGCCCATCTGCTCCAGACGGGAGAAGATGAAAGGCTTGAACAGTTCCAGCGCCATCAGCTTGGGCAGACCGCACTGGTGCAGCTTGAGGTAAGGACCCACGGTGATCACGGAACGACCGGAGTAGTCCACGCGCTTGCCCAGCAAGTTCTGGCGGAAACGACCGCTCTTGCCCTTGATCATGTCGGCCAGCGACTTCAGGGCACGCTTGTTGGCGCCCGTCATGGCCTTGCCACGGCGGCCGTTGTCCAGCAGGCTGTCCACGGCTTCCTGCAACATGCGCTTTTCGTTGCGCGCAATGATCTCGGGAGCCTTCAGCTCCAGCAGACGGCGCAGACGCGAGTTGCGGTTGATGACGCGGCGGTACAGGTCGTTCAGGTCGGAGGTCGCAAAGCGGCCGCCGTCCAGCGGCACCAGCGGGCGCAGGTCGGGAGGCAGCACGGGCAGCACTTCCATGACCATCCAGCCGGGCTTGATGCCGGACTTCTTGAACGCTTCCAGCAGCTTCAGGCGCTTGGCGTTCTTCTTGACCTTGACTTCGGAGCCGGTCAGATCGCCACGCAGACGCTCGATTTCGCTGTCGATATCGATGCCTTCCAGCAGGTCCTTGATACCTTCGGCGCCCATCTTGGCGGTGAACTCGTCGTAGCCGAATTCACGCTGCTTCGCGTCGTAGTCGTCTTCGGACATGATGCTGAACTTCTTCAGCGGGGTCATGCCGGGGTCGGTCACCACATAGGCTTCGAAGTACAGCACGCGCTCGATGTCGCGCAGCGTCATGTCCAGCACCAGACCCAGGCGCGAAGGCAGGGACTTCAGGAACCAGATGTGGGCGCAAGGCGCAGCCAGATCGATGTGGCCCATGCGCTCACGGCGCACCTTGGTCTGGGTCACTTCCACGCCGCACTTCTCGCAGATCACGCCGCGGTGCTTCAGACGCTTGTACTTGCCGCACAGGCACTCGTAGTCCTTGATCGGGCCAAAGATCTTGGCGCAGAACAGACCATCGCGCTCGGGCTTGAACGTACGGTAGTTGATGGTCTCGGGCTTCTTCACCTCACCGAAAGACCAGGAACGAATTTTCTCGGGCGAAGCCAGGCCGATCTTGATGGCATCGAAGTGCTCATCCGGCGTGAATTGCTTGAACAGGTCGAGTAACGATTTCATAGACTCTTTCCCTTTCATCCAAATTAATAGCTGCCTCTGCGGGATCTGCATCGAATCCTCAATTCGATCGATGCAGATCCTTTGTTCATGCGCAGAAGGCGCTCACGTTTTTTACAAGGTCTCAGGAACGCTCGAGTTCGATGTCCAGGCCCAGGGAACGAATTTCCTTGACCAGCACATTGAACGATTCAGGCATGCCGGCTTCAATGGCGTGCTCGCCCTTGACGATGGATTCGTACACCTTGGTACGGCCCACCACGTCATCGGACTTCACGGTCAGCATTTCCTGCAGCACGTAGGCGGCGCCGTAAGCTTCCAGCGCCCACACTTCCATTTCACCGAAACGCTGGCCACCGAACTGGGCCTTACCGCCCAGAGGCTGCTGCGTCACCAGCGAGTACGGACCCGTGGAACGTGCGTGCATCTTGTCGTCGACCAAGTGGTGCAGCTTCAGGTAGTGCATGTAGCCGATGGTGGTCGGGCGCTCGAACTGCTCGCCGGTACGGCCGTCGAACAGATAGGCCTGGGTGCGGCTGTCGGTCAGACCCTTGCGCTCCTTCAGTTCATCGGGATATGCCAGCTTCAGCATGTCCTTGATTTCCTGTTCGGAAGCACCGTCGAACACCGGGGTGGCGAAAGGCACACCGGTCTTCAGGTTGTTGGCCATGCGCAGGATTTCGTCATCGCTCAGCAGCGACAGGTCTTCCTTGCGACCGCGGCTGTTGTAGACCTCTTCCAGGAAGGCGCGCAGATCGGCCATCTTGGCTTCGGCCTGCAGCATGTCGCCAATGCGCTGGCCCAGACCCTTGCCGGCCCAGCCCAAGTGCACTTCCAGCACCTGACCGATGTTCATACGCGAAGGCACGCCCAGCGGGTTCAGCACGATGTCGGCGGTGGTGCCGTCAGCCAGGTAAGGCATGTCTTCCACGGGCACGATGCGGGAAACCACACCCTTGTTACCGTGGCGGCCGGCCATCTTGTCACCAGGCTGCAGGCGACGCTTGACGGCCAGGTACACCTTGACCATCTTCAGCACGCCAGCAGGCAGCTCGTCGCCTTGCGTGAGCTTCTTGCGCTTTTCCTCGAAAGCCAGGTCGAACTCGTGGCGCGTCTGCTCCAGGGCGTTCTTGATGGATTCCAGTTGCGCAGCCAGTTCGTCTTCTGCAGGACGGATATCGAACCAGTGGAACTTCTCCACGCCGTCCAGATAGGCCTTGTCCAGCTTGGCGCCCTTGGCCAGCTTGTTCGGGCCGCCGTTGGCCACGCGGCCGATCAGCAGCTTTTCGATACGGTCGAACGCGTCGGCTTCCACGATGCGCAGCTGGTCGTTCAGGTCCAGGCGGAAACGCTTCAGCTCGTCATCGATGATCTGCTGGGCGCGCTTGTCGCGCTGGATGCCTTCACGGGTGAAGACCTGCACGTCGATCACGGTGCCGGACGAACCCTGGTCCACACGCAGCGAGGTGTCCTTCACATCGGAAGCCTTCTCGCCGAAGATGGCGCGCAGCAGCTTCTCTTCCGGAGTCAGCGTGGTCTCGCCCTTGGGAGTGACCTTGCCCACCAGCGTGTCGCCGGGTTGCACTTCCGCGCCCACGTAGATGATGCCGGACTCGTCCAGGCGGTTCAGCTGTTGCTCGGACAGGTTGGGGATGTCGCGGGTGATTTCTTCCGCGCCCAGCTTGGTGTCGCGTGCCATCACCACCAGTTCCTCGATGTGGATCGAGGTGTAGCGGTCTTCGGACACCACGCGTTCGGAGATCAGGATCGAGTCTTCGAAGTTGTAGCCGTTCCAGGGCATGAAGGCGATCAGCATGTTCTGGCCGATGGCGATTTCGCCCAGGTCGGTCGATGCGCCGTCGGCGATCACGTCACCCTTGGCCAGCTTGTCGCCGCGCTTGACGACGGGACGCTGGTGGATGTTGGTGTTCTGGTTGGAACGCTGGTACTTGATCAGGTTGTAGATGTCCACACCCACTTCACCAGCCACAGCCTCTTCGTCGTTCACGCGGATCACGATGCGGGTTGCATCGACGTAATCCACGATACCGCCGCGGGTGGCCGTCACCACGGTGCCCGAGTCGACCGCGGCAACGCGTTCGATACCGGTACCGACCATGGGCTTTTCAGGACGCAGCACAGGCACGGCCTGGCGCGACATGTTGGCACCCATCAATGCGCGGTTCGCGTCATCGTGTTCGAGGAACGGAATCAGCGAGGCGGCCACCGACACGATCTGTGCAGGCGACACGTCCATGTACTGCACGCGCTCGGGGGACAGCAGTGTGGATTCACCGGCTTCACGGGCCGACACCAGCTCACCCACCAGACGGCCTTCGGCGTCCAGTTCGGCATTCGCCTGGGCGATCACGTACTTGCCTTCTTCGATGGCCGACAGGTAGTCGATTTCCATCGTGACCTTGCCGTCCACCACGCGACGATACGGGGTTTCGATGAAACCGTATTCGTTCAGGCGGGCGTACAGAGCCAGCGAGTTGATCAGACCAATGTTCGGACCTTCAGGCGTTTCGATGGGGCAGACGCGACCGTAGTGGGTCACGTGCACGTCACGCACTTCAAAGCCGGCACGTTCGCGGGTCAAACCGCCCGGGCCAAGGGCCGACACGCGGCGCTTGTGGGTGATTTCGGCCAGAGGGTTGGTCTGGTCCATGAACTGCGACAGCTGCGATGCACCGAAGAACTCCTTCAGCGCCGCAGAAATGGGCTTGGAGTTGATCAGGTCGTGGGGCATCAGAGGCTCTTGCTCTGCCTGACCCAGACGTTCCTTCACAGCCTTTTCGATACGTGCCAGACCGGTGCGGTACTGGTTTTCGGCCAGTTCGCCCACGCAACGCACGCGGCGGTTGCCCAGGTGGTCGATATCGTCGACTTCGCCCTTGCCGTTGCGCAGATCCACCAGGATCTTGACCACGGCCAGGA
The DNA here is from genome assembly GCF_006740045.1 of Comamonas terrigena NBRC 13299. Classification (NCBI taxonomy): domain Bacteria; kingdom Pseudomonadati; phylum Pseudomonadota; class Betaproteobacteria; order Burkholderiales; family Comamonadaceae; genus Comamonas; species Comamonas terrigena. The sequence continues at coordinate 349,972 of NZ_AP019749.1, read as the reverse complement.
TGTCTTCGTTGGACAGCACCATGGGGCCTGTCGGATCGTCGCGGCCTACCTTGGCGTTGAACTTCATGCGGCCCACGCGCGACAGATCGTAGGTGTCGGCGTTGTAGAACAGGCGCTGGAACAGGGCCTGCACGGCGTCCTCGGTGGGAGGCTCGCCGGGACGCATCATGCGGTAGATCGCCACACGTGCAGCGAACTCGTCGGCGGTTTCATCCGTGCGCAGGGTCTGCGAGATGTAGGCGCCCTGGTCCAGTTCGTTCGTGTAGATGCACTGGATGTCCTGGATGCCGGCGCTGCGCAGCTTCTTCAGCAGGGCTTCGGTCAGCTCTTCGTTGGCCTTGGCGATGATTTCGCCGGTGTCCGGGTCCACGATGTTCTTGGCCAGCACACGACCGATCAGGAAGTCTTCGGGCACGCTGATGTACTTGGTGCCGGATTGTTCCAGTTCGCGGGTGTGGCGGGCCGTGACGCGCTTGTCCTTGGCAACGACGACCTTGCCGGACTTGTCGGTGATGTCGAAACGTGCGACTTCACCCTTCAGGCGGTCGGCCACGAATTCCATCTGTGCGCCGCTGTCCATCAGGCGGAAATTGTCGTTGACGAAGAAGTTCGCCAGGATGGACTCGGGGGTCAGGCCGATGGCCTTCAGCAGGATGGACACGGGCATCTTGCGACGACGGTCCACGCGGAAGTACAGCAGGTCCTTGGGGTCGAACTCGAAGTCCAGCCAAGAGCCGCGGTAAGGGATGATGCGCGCCGAGAACAGCAGCTTGCCCGAGCTGTGGGTCTTGCCCTTGTCGTGTTCGAAGAACACGCCAGGCGAACGGTGCAGCTGCGAGACGATCACACGCTCGGTACCGTTGATGATGAACGAGCCCTTGTCGGTCATCAGGGGCACTTCGCCCATGTAGACCTCTTGCTCCTTCACTTCCTTGACCACCTTGGACTGCGAAGTCGAGGACTCGCGGTCATAGATGATCAACTGCACTTTGGCACGCACGGCCGAGGCGAAGGTCAGACCACGGGTCTGGCACTCGCGCACGTCGAAAGCGGGCTTGGCAAGGTTGTACTCGACAAACTTCATCTCCACAAAACCATTGTGGGAGACGATGGGGAAAGCAGAGTTGAAAGCCGCTTGCAGGCCTTCAATGGTGCGTTTTTTGGGGGCTACGTCTGACTGCAGGAATGCGGTGTATGCATCTTTTTGCATCTGCAGCAGGTAAGGCACTTCGAGCACGCTATCGCGGCTGCCGAAACTTTTGCGAATTCGCTTACGTTCGGTGTAAGAATAGGCCATGAGATCTCCGGGCAAAGACTTGAGTCCTGGGTCTGCGACGACACTGTCCGGCAAGAAGGGCGCGCTCCTTTTGCCGGCTTGGCGGTTGGCCACTACCAACCATGGCGGACGGCGATGCGTTGCACATCGCCCGAACCAAGGCATCTTCTGCTGTCGGGTTGTCAGAAGACACTAGAAAAAAGGCGATTTGCCCGTTTTCTGGTGTGCTCTGGAAGCCAGTTCCACAAGCACCAAAGGCTGGAGGCCCTTGCGAGCACTCCAGCCTCAGGATTGGACTCAATTACTTGAGTTCAGCCTTAGCACCAGCTTCGGTCAGCTTCTTCACTGCGGCTTCAGCGTCGGCCTTGGCCACGCCTTCCTTCACGTTCTTGGGAGCGCCGTCGACCAGGTCCTTGGCTTCCTTCAGACCCAGGCCGGTGATTTCGCGCACGGCCTTGATCACGGCAACCTTGTTGGAACCGGCTTCAGCCAGCACCACGTTGAACTCGGTCTTTTCTTCAGCAGCAGCAGCAGCACCGCCGCCAGCAGCAGCAGGAGCAGCCATAGCGGCAGCGCTCACGCCAAACTTTTCTTCAATTGCCTTGACCAGGTCGTTCAGTTCCAGAACAGTCATGCTGTCCAGGGCGGTCAAGAATGCGTCTTTATCGAATGCCATGTTAATTTCCTAACAATTTGTTGGTTGTTTGTTGCCGCAATTAAGCTGCAGCGGCTTCTTCGGCGGCAGGTTGCTCTGCGCCTTCGCTCTTCTTTGCCGCCAGCGCACCCAGCACAACGGCTGTACGCGACATAGGCGACATGAGCAAGCCACACACTTGGGCCAGCAGCACTTCCTTCGAGGGGATGCTTGCCAGCTGCTTCACGCCGTTCACGTCCAGGGCCTTGCCCGAAAACGCGCCACCGCGAATCACCAACTTGTCGTTGGTCTTCGCGAAGTCGGCCACCACCTTGGCGGCAGCCACTGCGTCTTCAGAGAAGCCATAGATCAGGGGACCAGTCATCTGGTCAGCCACCACTTCAAACGCGCTACCGGCGACAGCACGGCGGGCCAGGGTGTTCTTCAACACGCTCAGGCTCACACCCTTGCTGCGCGCTTCGCTACGCAGTTTGGTCATGTCGGCGACCGTGATGCCACGGTATTCCGCGATCACAAGCGTTTGAGCTTTAGCGGCGAGGCTGGTCACTTCGTTGATGACCGCTTCTTTCTCACTGCGATTAAGACTCAAGGTCTACTCCTTCAAATGCGCACGCAGGGCAAGCCCCTTGTGCGCGCTCTTGTTGCAGCGACCAACTGTTAGAGGACATTCATCCATCTGCAGCGGGATCGCCATCTGCGCTGGCTATGCAATTAAGTGGCAAGCCACACCAGCGGTCTTGGATGACCTGTCCATGCGCACATGGACAGCCCACCACATCAGCCCGGACAAATCCGGGCAGAAGATTTTAGCGAATTACGCTGCGATGGATTGGGGCTCGACGCGAACACCCACACCCATCGTAGAGGAAACCGCCACCTTGCGCAGGTACAGACCCTTGCTGGAAGCAGGCTTGGCCTTGTTCAGCGCGTCCACCAGGGCGGCCAGGTTGGCTTGCAGCTTGTCGTTGTCGAACGAGCGGCGGCCAATGGTCGAGTGCACGATACCAGCCTTGTCCACGCGGAACTGCACCTGACCAGCCTTGGCGTTCTTCACGGCCGTAGCGACGTCGGGAGTCACAGTACCCACCTTGGGGTTGGGCATCAGGCCACGTGGGCCCAGGATCTGACCCAGCTGACCCACGACACGCATAGCGTCGGGAGCAGCGATCACCACGTCAAAGGGCATGTCGCCAGCCTTGACTTGGGCAGCCAGATCGTCCATGCCGACGATGTCAGCACCAGCGGCCTTGGCTTCTTCAGCCTTGGCGCCTTGTGCGAACACGGCCACACGGGTGGTCTTGCCGGTACCGTGAGGCAGCACGACAGCGCCGCGCACCACTTGGTCCGACTTCTTGGCATCCACGCCCAGTTGCACGGCCACATCGATGGATTCATCGAACTTGGCGGTTGCAGCTTCCTTCACCAGCACCACGGCTTCGCCGAAGGCGTACAGCTTGGTGGAGTCCACCTTGCCTTGGAGAGCTTTTTGCTTCTTGGTCAACTTGGCCATTTTACAAACCCTCCACGATCACGCCCATCGAACGGGCAGAACCAGCCAGCGTGCGCACGGCGGCGTCAACGTTAGCGGCATTCATGTCCTTCAGCTTGGTCTGAGCGATCTCTTCCAGCTGAGCGCGGGTGATCTTGCCGACCTTGGCCTTCAGAGGGTTCGAAGAACCCTTGTCCAGCTTGATGGCCTTCTTGATCAGCACGGTGGCGGGAGGGGTCTTGATGACGAACGTGAAGCTCTTGTCAGCAAAGGCCGTGATCACCACAGGCAGAGGCAGACCGGGCTCAACACCTTGGGTCTGCGCATTGAATGCCTTGCAGAATTCCATGATGTTCAGGCCGCGCTGACCCAGCGCAGGACCGATGGGAGGGGAAGGATTGGCCTTACCAGCTGGCACTTGCAGCTTGATAAAACCGACGATTTTCTTCGCCATGGATTTACTCCTTACGGGTATAGCGCCATGCAGTACATGGCTCCCCGTGTTAAAGGACTCTTATTTCAGCACGCGAGTCCCACAACGTGCGATCGGCATCAGGTCTTTTCGACCTGCGCAAATTCCAGTTCCACCGGAGTGGAGCGACCGAAGATCGCCACGGACACCCGCAGGCGGTTCTTCTCGTAATTGACTTCTTCGACCGTGCCGTTGAAGTCCGTGAACGGACCTTCCTTGACACGCACCAGCTCGCCCACCATGAACTCGATCTTGTGGCGCGGCTTGTCGGAGCCTTCCTGCATCTGGCTCACGATCTTCTGCACTTCCTCTTCCGAGATCGGTGCAGGGCGGTTCTTGGCGCCGCCCACAAAGCCGGTCACCTTGCTGGTGTGCTTGACCAGGTGCCAGGTGTCGTCGTCCATCACCATCTCGACGAACACATAACCCGGGAACAGGCGACGCTCGGTGGTCTTGCGCTGGCCATTCTTCATTTCCACCACTTCTTCGGTGGGAACCAGGATACGGCCGAATTTTTCCTGCATACCAGAACGCTGAATGCGCTCCGTGATGTTGCGCTCCACCGCTTTTTCCATGCCCGAATAGGCATGCACGATATACCAGCGCAAATCAGGATTCACTGCAGCAGCGGGCGCCACTTGAGCGCCCGATGCACCTGCGTCCATCGCATCAGTCATTATTTTCTCCAGCCCAGAATGAGGTCATACAACACCCACTCCACGGTCTTGTCGGTCAACCAGAGGAACAAAGCCATGATCACCACAAAGGCGAACACATAAAGCGTCATCTGCAAGGTCTCTTTGCGCGAGGGCCAGACAACCTTTTTGACTTCTTTCCAAGAATCCTTGGCAAACGCAATCAACTGCTTGCCTTGCTCGGAGACCAGGAACACGGCCGCAGCGGCCACCAGGCCGACCAACAGCACGCCCCATTGCGCAACAGGGCCTTGGGCGCCCAGAAAATAAAAGCCGGCGATGGATGCAATCACCAGAACCAGCACTGCAGCCAGCTTGGCCTTGTCGGCGCCAGAGCTTACTGTTTCAACTTGCGATGTAGCCATACCTAATCTTCATTCGCACAGCACAATGGCCGAGCACAAGACACTGAAGCCCGCCAGAGTCTGGCGGGCTTATCTTTACCACCTAGAGGTGGCAGGGGCAGTAGGAATCGAACCTACAACCTTCGGTTTTGGAGACCGACGCTCTGCCAATTGAGCTATACCCCTAAACCCTTAAATTTTAAGCCAGGATGGTAGCAACCACGCCTGCACCCACAGTACGACCACCTTCGCGGATAGCGAAACGCAGACCTTCTTCCATGGCGATGGGGGCGATCAGCTTCACAGTGATCGACACGTTGTCACCAGGCATCACCATTTCCTTGTCGGCGGGCAGCTCGATGGAGCCGGTCACGTCGGTGGTACGGAAATAGAACTGGGGACGGTAGTTGTTGAAGAAAGGAGTGTGGCGGCCGCCTTCGTCCTTCGACAGCACATACACCTCAGCGGTGAAGTGGGTGTGGGGCTTGATCGAAGCGGGCTTGCACAGCACTTGGCCACGTTCCACGTCTTCACGCTTGGTGCCGCGCAGCAGCAGACCCACGTTGTCGCCAGCTTGACCTTGGTCCAGCAGCTTGCGGAACATTTCCACGCCCGTGACGGTGGTCTTCTGGGTGTCCTTGATACCGACGATTTCGATTTCTTCGCCGACCTTGATGATGCCGCGTTCGATACGGCCGGTCACCACGGTACCACGACCGGAGATCGAGAACACGTCTTCCACGGGCATCAGGAAGGCACCGTCCACAGCACGCTCAGGCGTGGGGATGTAGGTGTCCAGAGCTTCGGCCAGACGCAGGATAGCGGGTTCACCCTTGTCGGATTGGTCGCCTTCCAGGGCCAGCTTGGCAGAGCCGCGGATGATGGGGGTGTCGTCGCCGGGGAAGTCGTACTTGGACAGCAGCTCGCGCACTTCCATTTCGACCAGTTCCAGCAGTTCTTCGTCGTCCACCATGTCAGCCTTGTTCAGGAAGACGATGATGTAAGGCACGCCCACCTGACGCGACAGCAGGATGTGTTCGCGGGTCTGGGGCATGGGGCCGTCAGCGGCCGAGCACACCAGGATAGCGCCGTCCATCTGGGCAGCGCCGGTGATCATGTTCTTCACATAGTCGGCGTGACCGGGGCAGTCCACGTGAGCGTAGTGGCGGTTAGCCGTTTCGTACTCGACGTGAGCGGTGTTGATGGTGATACCGCGGGCCTTTTCTTCGGGTGCAGCGTCGATCTGGTCGTAGGCCTTGGCTTCGCCGCCAAACTTCTTCGACAGAACGGTAGCGATAGCAGCCGTCAGGGTGGTCTTACCGTGGTCCACGTGACCGATGGTGCCCACGTTCACGTGGGGCTTGGTGCGCTCGAACTTTTCTTTTGCCATTTTTTCGACTCCGAAAAAAATCAAATGCTCTAACTTGCTCTGGGCGCTACCATCTGAAAGAAGCACCAGAAAGATGGTGCCCATGGGCAGGATCGAACTGCCGACCTCTCCCTTACCAAGGGAGTGCTCTACCACTGAGCCACATGGGCAAACACCACGCACGAATGCGCAATGTTGGAATTTCAAACCTGGAGCGGGAGACGGGAATCGAACCCGCGTCATTAGCTTGGAAGGCTAGGGTTCTACCATTGAACTACTCCCGCAAACCTTGCGTTTGCGCGCATCGCCCTAGGCGACACATCTCTTGCAACCATTACTGGTGGAGGGGACTGGATTCGAACCAGTGTAGGCGTAAGCCAACAGATTTACAGTCTGCCCCCTTTAGCCACTCGGGCACCCCTCCGAAGAGATTTGAATTGTAGCACCGTTTTTTCTCGCAAAAAGAAATCGGTGATTTTTTCTTCCTCCTCCACACAAAGTGCAGCAGAAGATGGCGCGGCTGGCGGGGATCGAACCCACGACCCTTGGCTTCGGAGGCCAATACTCTATCCACTGAGCTACAGCCGCTACAGACACAATTCAACGTCTCAAGCCCGCTATTGTGGCATGACTTTCCCACGCAGTCAGCGCAGCATCACGCAGCCAAGGCAAACCCCAGACCCCGCAGGTACGCATCCACGGCGCGCATGCCCACTGCCGAGAGCCCAAAACCGCCGCGCGAAAGCAGCCAGCTCTGGATCACCCCATCAAACAGACAGCGCAAAGCCAGCGCCGCCTCGCCCGCACTGACCGGCAGCTCGATCTGCTGCTCGCCCTGCGCATGCACCAGCGCGGCTTCCAGCTTGGCGCCGAACTCTGCCATCGCCTGTACATTGCGCTCCTGCACGGACACCAGCTCCCCTACGTATTCCACCTTGTGCAGCAGCACCTCGAACACCTTGCGGGTCTGCGAATCCTCTTCCAGCCGCACAAAGACGGACGCAATCACATGCCGCACCCGCGCCAGGCCTTCCAGCCGGGCGCCACCCACATCCTCGCCATAGGCGGCCTGCTCCAGCGGCAGCGTGACCCGCTCCAGCATGGCGTAGAACAGATCCAGCTTGTCCTTGAAGTGCCAATAGACCGCGCCCCGCGTGGCCCCCGCGCGCTGCGCTATTTCATTGAGCGAGGCGCGCGCCACCCCTTGCTCATAGAACACCTGCTCCGCCGCATCCAGCAGACTGTTGCGGGTCGCGCAAGCATCTTCCTTTGTCCGACGCGCCACGCTGCACTCCTTCCCACACAGGGTTTGACATTCATCCCACAGACTCGGAGGATGCTGTCAGCAGCCTCAAGTGTCATTATACATTCATGGATGTATGTATAATTGCGACATCGATTTCCAGGGCATGAGACTCTGTTTTTGGCGCGACGCACAGGCATCGCGCCCTTTTTTGCATCCAACAAACTACCGGAAGGACTTTCATGCATCCCGTGTATGAAGCAAGCCGTGCGGCCAAGGCCCCCCTCTTCGCCCCCCACGCCCGTTTGCGCGCCATCGCCCTGGGCGTGGCAGTGGTGTCGGCCTTGAGCCTGGCTGCATGTGGCGACAAAAATGACGGTGCGCAGAATGCGCAAGCAGCCGCACAGGCCAAGCCTCCGGAAGTCGGTGTGGTGACCGTGAAGCTGGGCAGCGTTCCCCTGGTGACCGATCTGCCCGGTCGCCTGGAAGCCTTCCGCACCGCCCAGGTCCGCGCACGCGCGGCCGGCATCCTGCAAAAGCGCCTGTTCCAGGAAGGCTCGGACGTCAAGGTCGGCCAGAAACTCTTCCAGATCGACAGCACGCCCTACCAGGCCAATCTGCAAAGCGCGCAAGCCACCCTGGCCCAGGCCGAAGCCAGCCTGGTGCAGGCGGCCGCCACCGCACGCCGCTACAAGCCCCTGGTGGAAGCCAATGCCATCAGCAAGCAGGACTACGACGCCGCGATCGCGGCCGAAAAAGCGGCACTGGCCCAGGTGGCCGCCGGCAAGGCCGGTGTGACCAACGCCAATGTCAACCTGGGCTATGCCACAGTCACCGCCCCCATCGCCGGCCGCATTGGCCGCGCCATGGTGACCGAGGGCGCGCTGGTCGGCCAGGGCGAAGCCACCCAGCTGGCCACCATCCAGCAGATCCATCCGCTGTACGTCAACCTGACGCAGTCTTCGACCGACATCCTGCGGCTCAAGGAAGCGCTGGCCGCCGGCAAGCTCACCCGTGACGGCGCGAACGCCGCCAAGGTCCATGTCTTCACCGAAGACGGCAAGGAATACGGCCACACCGGCCGCATGCTGTTCACCGATCTGACCGTGGACGAGAACACCGGCCAGGTCAGCGTCCGTGCCGAGCTGCCCAACCCGAATGGTCTGCTGCTGCCCGGCATGTATGTGCGCGTGCAGCTGGAACAGGCCCAGGTGGACAACGCCGCTGTCATTCCCCAGCAGTCCGTGACCCGCAATGAAAAGGGTAACTTCGTGCTGGTGGTGGCGGAAGACGGCACCGTGGCCCCGCGTCCCGTGCAGATCAATGGTTCACAAGGCAACAACTGGATCGTGACGGGTGGCCTCAAGGAGGGCGAAAAAGTCATGGTGGACGGCGTGATCAAGGTCGGCATGGGTGCCAAGAAAGTGACCCCGGTGCCATGGCAAGCCGACGCCAAGGCCGCTCCCGCAGCAGCCGCTCCGGCCGCAGACAAAGCCCCCGCCGCCAAGCCGGAAGCTGCCGCAGACGCCAAGCCTGCGGCGGCCCAATAAACGGGACAGATTTCTATGTCGAAGTTTTTTATCCACCGCCCTATCTTTGCGTGGGTGATTGCGATCTTTGTGGTGCTGGCTGGCATCATCTCGATCACCCAGCTGCCAGTGGCGCAGTTCCCGTCCGTGGCACCGCCCACGATCACAGTCACGGCCACCTACCCCGGAGCCACCTCCGAGACCATGACCGATTCGGTGCTTCAGCTCATTGAACGTGAGATGAACGGTGCCGCCGGCCTGATGTACATGGAAAGCAAGGCCCCCGCCGGGGGCCAGGGCACCCTGACCCTCACCTTCAAGCCCGGCACCAATGCCGACCTGGCCCAGGTGGACGTGCAGAACCGCCTGGCGCGGGCCGAGCCCCGTCTGCCCAGCGTGGTGCAGGCACTGGGGGTGAAGGTCGACAAGGCGATGAGCAACTTCCTGATGATTCTGGCCTTCCAGGCCGAGTCCGGGGAAACGTCGCGCGACGACATTGCCGACTACGTCAACCGCAACGTGCTGCCCGAAGTCCAGCGCCTGGAAGGCGTGGGCAAGGCCCAGCTGTTCGCGGCCGGCCGCGCCATGCGCATCTGGGTCGACCCCATCAAGCTGCAAGGCTATGGCCTGCCCATTGCCTCGGTGAATGCCGCGATCGCCGCACAGAACCAGCAGATCTCCGGCGGTGCACTGGGTGACACCCCCAACGTCCCCGGCACGACCATGAGCGCCAGTATCGTGGTCCCCGGCCAGCTCACGACGCCCGAGCAATTCGGCAACGTGGTGCTGCGCTCCAACGCCGACGGCTCGACCGTGCGCATCAAGGACGTGGCCCGCGTGGAGCTGGGCACCGAGTCCTATGCCTTCAACTCCCGCCTGGACGGCAAGCCTGCCGTCGCCATGGCGGTGCAGCTGACCTCCACCGCCAACGCCATGGCCACGGCCAAGCTGGTCTATGAAAAGATGGACACGCTGGCGCCCTTCCTGCCCCCGGGCGTGAACTGGTCCGCGCCGTACGACACCTCGAAGTTCGTCAAGATCTCGATCGAGAAAGTGGTGCACACCCTGCTCGAAGCCATCGTGCTGGTGTTCATCGTGATGCTGGTCTTCCTGCAGAACATCCGCTACACACTGATCCCGACCATCGTGGTGCCCATCGCCCTGCTGGGGACCTTCGGCGTCATGCTGGCTGCGGGGCTGACCATCAACATCCTGGCCATGTTCGCCATGGTGCTGGTGATCGGTATCGTGGTGGACGATGCCATCGTGGTGGTGGAGAACGTCGAGCGCATCATGGCCGAGGAAGGCATACCGCCCAAGGAAGCCACGATCAAGGCCATGGGCCAGATCCAGGGCGCCGTGGTCGGCATCACGGTGATTCTGGTCACCGTGTTCCTGCCGCTGGCCATGTTCTCCGGCGCCACCGGCAACATCTACCGCCAGTTCTCGCTGGTGATGGCCATCTCCATCTTCTTCTCCGGCTTCTTTGCGCTGACGCTGACCCCCGCGCTGTGCGCGACCATGCTCAAGCCCATCCCCAAGGGCCATGCGCATGACAAGAAGACCGGCCCGCTGGGCCCCTTCTACAACTGGTTCAACCGCAAATTTGACGCCGGCACCAAGCGCTACCACGGTGCATTGAACTCCGTGGTCAAGCGCTCGTTCCAGGCCGTGGTGGTCTATCTGCTGGTGATCGCCGGTGTGGCCTTCATGTTCATGAAGCTGCCCAGCGCCTTCCTGCCGACGGAAGACCAGGGCTATGTGATCTCGCTGGCACAGCTGCCGCCCGGCGCCACGCTGGACCGTACCGGTGACGCCGTGGCCGAGCTGGAAAAGTTTGTGCTGAGCCAGCCCGAAACCGACCACATCGTGAGCATTCTGGGCTTCAGCTTCTCCGGCCAGGGACAGAACATGGGTCTGGCGTTCACCACCCTCAAGGACTGGTCGCAGCGCAGTGGTGCGGGCTCGGATGCGCAATCGTTTGCCGGCCGCACCATGGGTGCCATGATGGCGCTGCGCGACGGCTTCATCTACACCCTGGTGCCGCCGTCGATTCCGGAACTGGGCAACAGCGATGGTTTCACGTTCCGCCTGCTGGACCGTGGCGCCAAGGGCCACGCGGCCCTGCTGGAAGCGCGCAACATGCTGATGGGCAAGGCCAACCAGAGCCCCATCCTGACCGGTGTGCGCTTTGACGGCGTGGACGATGCGCCACAGTGGCAGGTCAACATCAACCGCGACGCCGTGTATGCACAGCGCGTCAGCATGGGAGATCTGGCGTCCACGCTGGCCACGGCCCTGGGTTCGTCGAACTCCACCGACTTCCCCAACCAGGGCTATATGCAGCGCGTGACCATCCAGGCCGATGCCCACCGCCGCATGCAGCCGGAAGACGTGATGCGTCTGACCGTGCCCAATGCGGATGGCAAGCTGGTGGAGCTCTCCACCATGGTGAGCGCCAAGTGGATCTCCGGCCCCATGCAGGTGACCCGCTACAACGGCTACCCCTCCATGAGCATCACCGGCTCCGCCAAGCCCGGCTACACCAGTGGCCAGGCCATGGCCGAGATGGAAAAGCTCGCCCTGGACCTGCCCGAAGGTTTTGGCTACGAGTGGACCGGCCAGTCGCTGGACGAAAAGAAGTCCGGCTCCTCGGCCATGCTGCTGTACGCCTTCTCCATCCTGGCCGTGTTCCTGTGCCTGGCTGCGCTGTATGAAAGCTGGAGCATTCCGCTGTCCGTGATGCTGGTGGTGCCCCTGGGCGTGCTGGGCGCGCTGGCCGGGATGTTCATCCGCGGCATGCCCAACGACATCTACTTCCAGGTGGCGCTGATCACCGTGATCGGTCTGTCCGCCAAGAACGCGATCTTGATCGTGGAATTTGCGAAGGACCTGCACGCCCAGGGCATGAGTGCCTATGACGCGGCACTGGAGGCAGCCCATCTGCGCTTCCGCCCCATTCTGATGACGTCCCTGGCATTCATTCTGGGCGTGGTGCCGCTGTACATCGCCTCCGGCGCAAGCGCGGCCAGCCAGCGCGAAATCGGTACCGGCGTGTTCTGGGCATGGTGATCGGCACGCCGCTGTCGATCTTCCTGGTGCCCATCTTCTTCATCGGCGTCTTCAAGCTGTTTGGCCAGAAGCTCGACCAAGACAAGACCCCTCCCGCATCCACCGCTGCGGTGACTGACGGAGGCTCTCACCATGACTAAGCGACTTGTTCCCACCCTGCTGGTCAGCGCGCTGCTGGCCTCCGGCTGCTCCTTCATCCCGCAACTGGAGCGCCCGGCGGCGCCCGTGGCGGCCAGCTACCCGGCCGCCAACGCCGCCAGCACCAGCAAGGCCGCTGCCGACATTCCGTGGCAGAACTTCTTCGCGGACGCCCGTCTGCAGCAGCTGATCACCCTGGCGCTGGACAACAACCGCGACCTGCGCGTGGCCGTGCTCAATATCGAGCAGGCCCGCGCCCAGTACCAGATCCAGCGCGCCGCGCAGTTTCCGGAGCTGGGGGTGGCCGCCCAGGGGTCCCGTGCTGCCAGCACCGACGGTTCCGGCTACGTCAACACCTACATGGTGGGCCTGTCCATGCCCAGCTGGGAGATTGACTTCTGGGGCCGCATCCGCAGCCTCAAGGAGCAATCCCTGGCCCAGTACCTGGCCACGGAAGAAGGCCGCAAGTCGACCCAGATCAGCCTGGTGGCCGCGGTCGCCAACGCCTGGCTGGGGCTGCAGGCCGACGAGGAACTGCGCGCCATCTCGCAGCGCACGCTGCAGACGCGCGAAGAATCGGTGCGCCTGGCCAAGCTGCGCTTCGATGCGGGCGCCTCGTCGGAACTGGACTTCCAGCAAGCCCGCTCGCTGACCGAGAACGCCCGCGCCACGCTGGCCCAGCAGACCCGCCAGCGCGATCTGGACATCAACGCGCTGACCTTGCTGGTGGGGCAGCAGGTGCCTGCCGAGCTGCTGGCCAGCCTGCAAGGCAAGCGGCTGGCCGATCTGCCTGCACTGGCCGATGTGCCTGAGGGGCTGCCTTCCGATCTGCTGCTGCGCCGCCCCGACATTCGCCAGGCCGAACAGAGCATGGTGGCCGCCAACGCCAGCATCGGTGCGGCCCGCGCACTGTTCTTCCCGAACGTGTCGCTGACCGCCGCCGCCGGCTTTGCCAACACCGAGCTGTCCGACCTGTTCAAGTCCGGCTCCACCACGTTCAGCATTGCGCCGTCCATCTACCTGCCGATCTTCACGGCAGGCCGCAACCAGGCCAATCTGGAGGTGGCGGAAACCAGCAAGAAGATTGCAGCGGCGCAGTATGAAAAGGCCATCCAGACCGCTTTCCGCGAAGTCTCGGATGCCCTGGTCAGCCGCGAATCCCTGGTGGAACAGCTGCGCGCCCAACAAGCCCAGCTGGAAGCCGAGTCCTCGCGCCTGAATCTGTCCAATCTGCGCTACACCAACGGGGTGGCCAGCTACCTGGATCTGCTGGATGCCCAGCGCTCCCTGTTCACGCTGGAGCAGGCTGTGGTGCAGGTGCGACTGGCACAGCTGCAGAACCAGGTGTTGCTCTACAAGGCGCTGGGCGGCGGCTGGACCGAAACCACCCAGACGGCAGCAGCCCCCGCCGCTGCAGCACCGGCGCAATAACGCGCAGCAGCGCCGCTCCACAGCCTGCCCGCAGGCAGGCCCCGACAAGGCCCTGGCACCCGCCAGGGCCTTGTTGTTTTATGGCCCAGATGCCGGCTTCTTGATCTACCTCACGACAAGTGCGGCCACCGCGTCAACCCGTGGCGTTGCCAGTGGCTAGCGCACAGGCGGTCGATATAATCCGCAGTTCCTTTAAGCCCACACAAAAATTGAGGTCTTCATGAGCGCCACCTCCCACGAAGAAGCCCATACGGGCCCGGTCAAAAATCCCAAGCAATTGCTGATCGCGGTCTTTTTCTCGTTTGTCATCCCGGTGTTCGTCATCATCGGTCTGGTGCAATTCGTGAGTTCTTCCAACAAGACCGGCCCGGGGGCAGGCAACCACGATATGGCCCAGGCCATGCGCATCCAGAAGATCGGCTCCGTCGAGATCCGCGATGCCAACCGTCCCCTGCGCGGCGGTGAAGATGTGTACAAGGGCCAGTGCGCAGCCTGCCACGCCACCGGCGTTTCGGGCGCGCCCAAGTTCGGCGATGCCGGCGCCTGGGGCCCTCGTCTGGCCCAGGGCTTTGAGACCCTGGTCCAGTCGGCACTGAAGGGCAAGGGCGCCATGGCACCGCAAGGTGGCGGTGATTTCAATGACCTGGAAATTGCACGCGGCGTGGCGTTCATGGCCAATGCCGGCGGCGGCAAGTTCGACGAGCCCCAGCCTCCCGCTGCAGCGGCAGAGACCGCCGAGGCCAAGTAAGCCCTCTGTGCTCCGCCCATCAAAAAAGGACCGCGCTGCGGTCCTTTTTTGTTGCTCCGGCGCACTCCGGTCTGCCCGCCCGGGCGCACGCTCTTGGGCGCCCACTGGGTGGATCAGGCCGCTGCGGCGGGTGCGTCGGCCACCAGCTGCTGCGGGCTGCGCACAAACCGGAACTGGGCCTCCAGGGCTGCACTGCACACCTCGTGCGGCTCCCAGCGCCCGGCTTCGATCAATGCCGCCATGCGCATCACATCCTGCGTGTGCACCAGGCCCAGCACACCGTCGGCCACCAGATAGACATGGCCCTGCTCGTCCACCAGGCAGCGCTGCGGCTGGACCGACCGACCGGTGTGGGTGCGCACGCTGCCATCCTCGTCCACCCGCCACACCACCGGGGTGTCTTCCAGCTCCACATACACGCGCTGCGGCCCGTTCTGGAAATACCAGCAGCCCCGCGCATCCACCTCGTAATTGCGGCCGATGAAGTCGATCAGCTTTCCATGCTGCAGCAGCGATCCCTTGCTGCTGGGGAAAAAGCCGCATGCCTGGGTGGCCTGGTCACGCAGGAACCAGCGCCCGCGCGCGTCCAGGGCCAGCCAACCGTAGCAATCGGGCACGTTGGGCCATTTAGCCAGGGCCTGCTTCACGATGTCATCCATAGCGCAACGCTTCCTTCTTCCGTTTACCCCGGCCCCGCACACCTCTGCGCAACCAACAAGCAGCCTGAATGCGTCATGATAGTGGGCGCCTGCATGTGGGGAGCATACCCGTGCACCAGAACCCAGGGATTTTGTGCAGGGCCCTACGCCGCTGTGCTCTCGCACGCTGTGCCTGCTGCCCTACACCGACCAACGGTCGCTCTGTTGCACAATTTGTGCTTCTTTGCGCCTTTTGCTGAACATTGCCTACGAGGTCTGCCATGAAACGTCTGCTTGCCATTCTCGCCCTTGCCCTTGGCCTCAGCGGCTGCGGCTACAACGATTTCCAGCGTTTGGACGAGCAGACCAAATCCGCCTGGAGCGAGGTGCTGAACCAGTACCAGCGCCGCGCCGACCTGGTGCCCAACATCGTGGCCTCGGTCAAGGGTGAAGCCAGCTTCGAGCAGGACACGCTCACCAAGGTGATCGAGGCCCGTGCCAAGGCCACCTCCATCCAGGCCACGCCCGAGCTGATCAACGACCCCGAGGCCTTCAACAAATTCCAGCAGGCCCAGGGCGAGCTGTCCGGCGCGCTGTCGCGCCTGATGGTGGTGGCCGAGCAATACCCCAAGCTGCAGGCCAACCAGGGCTTCCGTGACCTGCGCGTCACGCTGGAAGGCACGGAAAACCGGATCACCGTGGCCCGCAACCAGTACATCAAGACCGTGCAGGACTACAACGTGCTGGCGCGCAGCTTCCCCACCAACCTGACCGGCATGGTGTTTGGCTACAAGCCAAAGCCCAACTTCACGGTGCAGAACGAGGCCGAAATCTCGCGTCCTCCCACGGTGGACTTCTCCAGCGGCAAAAAGTAAGTGCAGCCGTCCGGAGCGGGATCCACCATGCCTCTGACGCACCGCAGGCGCGCGCTGGGCGCTCTCTTCCTCCTCGTCTTTGCACTGCTGTGGCAGCCTGCCGTCGCGCAGCCGCTGCAGCCCGTGCCCGCCCTGACGGCACGGCTGATGGACCAGACCCAGACCCTGTCGGCCGAGCAGGCCCTGGCCGTGGAAAACCGGCTGCGGGGCATCGAGGAAAAATCCGGCTCCCAGGTGGTCGTGCTGATGGTGCCCACCACGGCACCGGAAGACATTGCGGCCTACGCCTGGCGCGTGGCCGACAGCTGGAAGATCGGTCGCAAGGACGTGGGCGATGGCCTGCTGGTCGTGGTCGCCAAGAACGACCGGCGCATGCGCATGGAGGTAGCGCGGGCCCTGGAAGGCGCCATCCCCGATCTGGCGGCGGCCCGCATCATCGACCAGCAGATGGCCCCGCATTTCCGCCAGAACGACTACGCCGGCGGCATTCTGGCCGCGCTGGACCAGGTCGCTGCGCGCATCGCCGGTGAAGCCCTCCCGGCCCCCAGCCAACCCGCACGCCAGCAAGACCGGGGCTGGGACCTGGAAGAGTTGGCCATCTTCCTGTTCTTCGGGGTGATGGTGGCGGGCCCCATCGTGCGCGGCATCTTCGGCAACAAACTGGGGGCCGCCATCATGGGTGGCGGCACTGGCTTCCTGGCCTATGTGCTGACCACCAGCCTGCTGCTGGCTGGCGGTGCCGGCGTGCTGGCCCTGTTGTTCACCCTGTTGTCCAACAGCCGCGGGGGCGGGGGCGGTGGAGGCGGCCCCTTCATCGGTGGCGGCGGTTGGGGCGGAGGCTCTGGCGGCGGTGGCGGTTTCGGTGGCGGCGGAGGGTTCAGCTCCGGCGGTGGTGGCAGTTTTGGGGGCGGCGGCGCCTCGGGGAGTTGGTGACATGGCAGGCTTGTGGAACCGTTTGCAGCGCCTGCTGCACCACCGCTGGACCGAGGGCCAGGTTCGCCGCGCCTTCCCGCCCGAAGTCCTGCTGCGCCTGGAGCGCCAGGTGGCCGCCAGCGAAGCGCGCCACAGCGGCCAGGTGCGCCTGTGCGTGGAAGGCGGCCTGCCCTATAGCTATATCTGGCGCGACGCGACGGCGCGCGAGCGGGGCGTGGCGCTGTTCGGCAAGCTGCGCGTGTGGGACACCGAGCAGAACAACGGCGTGCTGATCTACCTGCTGATGGCAGACCACGCCATCGAGATCGTGGCCGACCGCGCACTGCACCGCGCCGTGCCGGCCGCCAGCTGGCAGGCCGTGCTGGAGGGCATGCAGCAGGATTTCCGCCGCGATGCCTATGCGCAAGGAATGGAAACCGCCTTGCTGCGCGTCTCCGACCTGCTGGCGGCGCACTTCCCCGCCGACGCCGCACACCACACCGGCCATGACGCCAGCCTGCCCGATACGCCGGTGGTCCAAGGCCGGTTTTTCAAGGATCTGTAAGCGGTCACACCGCGCCCTAGCCGCCACCTACCTTCGGCCCGACGCCGGATCTGTCACGCGCTGCGCTGCTGCACCTCAGCGATGCAGCAGCCACGCCTGCACTGCGGGGACATGCAAGCCGGTGAATGCCAGCATGTTCAGCACCACCGTGGCCCAGAACGCCTGACGGAATTCCGGTTTGCTCGACTTGTGCCGCAACCACTGCTGGGCCAGCAAAGCGCCCGGCCAGCCTCCCAGCAGCGCCAGGGCATGCAAGGTGGCTTCGGGCGTACGCCAGCCTCCCGACTGCGCCTGGTGCTTGTCATGCCAGTAGGTGCCGAAACACCACAGGCTCAGCCCCGCATAGGCCAACACCACCCATTCGGACACACCCCACACCGCTGCGACCGCCACCCACCACAGGACCAAGACCAGCAACGGCTTAGAAGCGCCACGGTGGAGGGCTGGCGTGCGTGCCCCTTGCGATCGCCGCACCTGCCCCGGTACCGCCGTGGCGCCTGCCGCCCGGGCCCGACCCTGCACCGGCGCGCGCCGATGGGGCTCCTGCCATGCCACGGCCAGGGCCCGCGGCTTGCCCTGCACCATGCCCAGCGCAAAGGTCAGCGGCATGCCGACCTGCGGGCGCTGCTGTGCAGCGGGCCGGGGCTGCCAGGCGCTGATGTGCACAAACACCCGCTCGCCGCTGCCATCGATCTGCACCAAGCCAAAACCCCGGGCCTCATTCCATTGCACCAGACGACCGCTGCACCGCATATCCACATCCTTGGGGCCGGGCCCGGAAAGAAAATAGTTTTTCAACTGCCGCAACGCACCCCACCCGGAACTGCGACTGCACTGCGCAGCCGCACGCCGGCGCTGAAAAGCCCGTTTCAGTCAGGCCGGAGCACCTGTTGTCCACCGGCACCACGCCACGGCAATAAAAAAGCCACCTTGCGGTGGCTTTCATGCAGAACTCCCGCGGGAGATCAGCGCTTTTGGCGGAACTTGCGCAGGGCAGCGATCTGGGCCGCCATGACAGCCAGCTCGGACTGGGCCTTGGCCAGGTCCAGCTCGCTCTTGGCGTTCTTCAGGGCTTCCTCGGCAGCAGCCTTGGCCTTCTGAGCCTTCTCGTCGTCCAGATCCTTGCCGCGGATCGCGGTGTCGGACAGCACGGTCACGCAGTTGGGTTGCACTTCCAAAATGCCGCCGGCCACGAAGACGAATTCTTCGCTGCCGTCCGGCATTTCGATGCGCACCGAACCCGGCTTGATGCGGGTGATCAGCGGTGTGTGGCGGGGATAAATGCCCAACTCGCCCGCTTCACCGGGCAAGGCGACAAAGCGCGCTTCACCGGAGAAGATGGACTCTTCGGCACTGACCACATCAACGTGGATGGTGTTCATCTTTGCTCCTAGGAAAAGGTGGGAATCTGGGCTTGGGGTGAACAGGCAGGAGACGCTGACGCGTCCCGTGCCCGCAGTTCACCTTAGGCGGCCAGCTTCTTGGCCTTCTCGAAGGCTTCGTCGATGGTGCCAACCATGTAGAAGGCCTGCTCGGGCAGGTGATCGGCTTCGCCGTTGGCAATCATCTTGAAACCGCGGATGGTTTCAGACAGAGGCACGTACTTGCCGGGAGCGCCGGTAAACACTTCAGCCACGTGGAAAGGCTGCGACAGGAAACGCTGCATCTTACGGGCACGTGCCACCACCAGCTTGTCTTCCGGTGCCAGTTCGTCCATGCCCAGAATGGCGATGATGTCGCGCAGTTCCTTGTAGCGCTGCAGCGTGCCCTGCACGGAGCGGGCCACGTTGTAGTGCTCTTCACCCACCACTTGGGGGTCCAGCTGACGGCTGGTGGAGTCCAGGGGATCCACGGCAGGGTAGATACCCAGCGAAGCGATGTCACGGGACAGCACGACGGTGGAGTCCAAGTGAGCGAAGGTCGTGGCAGGCGAAGGATCGGTCAAGTCATCGGCAGGCACGTACACGGCCTGGATGGAAGTGATCGAGCCCACCTTGGTGGAGGTGATACGCTCTTGCAGCTTGCCCATTTCTTCGGCCAGCGTAGGCTGGTAGCCCACGGCGGAAGGCATACGGCCCAGCAGAGCGGACACTTCGGTACCGGCCAGGGTGTAGCGGTAGATGTTGTCCACGAAGAACAGCACGTCCTTGCCTTCGTCACGGAACGCTTCAGCCATGGTCAGGCCGGTCAGCGCCACGCGCAGACGGTTTCCTGGGGGCTCGTTCATCTGGCCGTACACCATGGCGACCTTGGAGTCGTTCAGAGACTCTTGGTTCACCACGCCGGCGTCCGACATTTCGTGATAGAAGTCGTTGCCTTCACGGGTACGTTCACCCACACCAGCGAACACCGACAGACCGCTGTGGGCCTTGGCGATGTTGTTGATGAGTTCCATCATGTTCACGGTCTTGCCCACACCGGCACCACCGAACAGGCCCACCTTACCGCCCTTGGCGAAGGGGCAGACCAGGTCGATCACCTTGATGCCGGTTTCCAGCAGTTCCTGCGAAGGCGACAGTTCGTCGTACGCAGGAGCCTTGCGGTGGATGGCAGCCGTCAGAGTCTGGTCCACGGGACCGCGCTCGTCGATGGGGTTGCCCAGCACGTCCATGATGCGGCCCAGAGTGGCCTTGCCCACGGGCACGGTGATGGGGTTGCCCGTGTTGGTGACCATCAGGCCACGCTTGATACCGTCCGAAGAACCCAGCGCAATGGTACGCACCACGCCGTCGCCCAGCTGTTGCTGAACTTCCAGCGTCAGGGCCGAGCCTTCGAGCTTCAGCGCATCGTAGACCTTGGGCACTTCACCATGGGCGAACTCCACGTCCACCACGGCGCCGATACATTGAACAATCTTGCCTTGTACTTGAGCCATTCTTTGCTCCAATCTGTTTGTGCGTTAAAGCCGTTTACACAGCGGCGGCGCCTGCCACGATTTCCGACAACTCGGTCGTAATCGCTGCCTGACGCGTCTTGTTGTAGACCAGCTTCAACTCGCTGATGACGTTGCCGGCATTGTCGGTTGCGGCCTTCATGGCCACCATGCGCGCCGATTGCTCGGACGCCATGTTTTCCGCCACCGCCTGGTACACGAGGGATTCCACGTAACGAACCAGCAGTTCGTCGATGACGCTCTGGGCGTCAGGTTCGTAGATGTATTCCCACGATGCACCCGTCTTCTCGGCTTGCATTTTTTCGGACGACAGGGGAAGCAGCTGCTCCACCACCGACTCTTGCTTCATGGTGTTGATGAACTTGGTGTACGCCACGTACACCGCGCTCAGCTTGCCTTCAGCATATTGGTCCAGCAGCACCTTGACAGGCCCGATGAGCTTGTCGAGATGCGGCGTGTCACCCAGGCCTGTAGCGTGGGAAACCACCTTGGCACCGACACGGTTCAGGAAACCCAGTCCCTTGCCGCCAATGGCCACTGCTTCTGTCGTAATACCCGCATCCTGCAGTTCACGCAGCTTGGTCGTGACGGCACGCAACACGTTGGTGTTCATGCCGCCGCACAGGCCCTTGTCGGTCGTCACCACGATGACGCCGACCTTCTTGGCATCGTTCACTTGCATGAACGGATGCACGTACTCAGGGTTGGCTTGACCAAGGTTGGCTGCAATGTTGCGGATTTTTTCGCTGTATGGACGGGCAGCCAGCATCCGGTCCTGCGCCTTGCGCATTTTGGATGCAGCCACCATTTCCATGGCTTTGGTGATCTTCTTGGTGTTTTCCACCGATTTGATCTTGCCGCGTATTTCCTTACCTGCTGCCATGATGGCTCCTCGTCCGGTTTAAGCGAACGACTTCTTGAACGCAGCGACGGCAGCGGTCAATTCGGCCTCGTCCTTGCCTTCCTTGTCGAAAGCACGCTTTTCGTTCAGACGGTCCAGCAGGGCAGCGTGGCTGGACTTCAGGAACTGGTGCAGACCAGCTTCGAAAGGCAGCACTTGCTTGACTTCGATGTCGTCCATGAAACCCTTGTTCACGGCAAACAGCGACACACCCATCAGCGCAGTGGACAGCGGGCTGTACTGGGCTTGCTTCAGCAGTTCGGTCACGCGGGCACCGCGGTCCAGCTGCTTGCGGGTGGCTTCGTCCAGGTCGGAAGCGAACTGCGCGAACGCAGCCAGTTCACGGTACTGTGCCAGGTCGGTACGGATACCGCCGGACAGGCCCTTCACCAGCTTGGTCTGTGCAGAACCACCCACGCGGGACACCGAGATACCGGCGTTGATAGCGGGACGGATACCAGCGTTGAACAGGTTGGTTTCCAGGAAGATCTGGCCGTCCGTGATCGAGATCACGTTGGTAGGCACGAAGGCGGACACGTCACCGGCTTGGGTTTCGATGATAGGCAGAGCGGTCAGAGAACCGGTCTTGCCCTTCACTTCACCCTTGGTGAAAGCTTCGACGTAGTCGGCGTTCACGCGAGCGGCACGCTCCAGCAGACGCGAGTGGAGATAGAACACGTCGCCAGGGAAAGCTTCACGTCCTGGGGGACGGCGCAGCAGCAGCGACACTTGGCGGTAAGCCACAGCTTGCTTGGACAGATCGTCATAAACGATCAGGGCGTCTTCACCGCGGTCGCGGAAGTATTCGCCCATCGTGCAGCCGGAGTAGGCCGACACGTACTGCATGGCAGCGGATTCGGAAGCGGTCGCAGCCACCACGATGGTGTATTCCATCGCGCCAGCTTGTTCCAGGGCACGCACCACGTTCTTGATCGAAGAAGCCTTCTGACCAATTGCCACGTAGATGCAGGTAACGCCTTGACCCTTTTGGTTGATGATCGCGTCGATGGCAACGGCGGTCTTGCCGGTCTGACGGTCACCAATGATCAGTTCACGCTGGCCACGGCCCACGGGCACCATCGAGTCGATGGACTTGATACCGGTTTGCAGCGGCTGGTCCACGGATTGACGTGCGATCACACCAGGCGCAACCTTTTCGATCACGTCGGTCATCTTGGCGTTGATGGGGCCCTTGCCATCGATAGGCTGACCCAGGGCGTTCACCACGCGGCCGACCAGTTCGGGGCCCACGGGCACTTCCAGAATACGACCCGTGCACTTGACGACGTCGCCTTCCTTGATGTGCTCGTAAGCACCCAGAATCACGGCGCCCACGGAGTCGCGTTCCAGGTTCAGCGCCAGGCCGAACGAAGCCTGACCATCGGCGCCAGCGGGGAATTCCAGCATTTCGCCAGCCATCACGTCGGACAGGCCGTGCACGCGCACGATACCGTCGGTCACCGACACCACGGTGCCTTGGTTACGGACGTCGGTGCTCGCAGCCAGACCTTCGATGCGGCTCTTGATCAATTCAGAAATTTCTGCGGGATTGAGTTGCATGACTCTTTCCTTCTTTCTTGTGTTTAGCCGAGACCTCAAGCGCGCATTACGCGATGAGGGCCGCTTTCATTTGTTCCAGACGGGCTTTGACGGAGGTGTCCAGCACCTCGTCGCCCACCACGACGCGAACGCCACCGATCAGCGAGTCATCCGGCTTCACAGTGAGATTCAGCTTGCGGCCAAAGCGCTTTTCCAGCGAAGCGCCCAGCTCGGCCAGCGCTGCATCCGCAATGGGGAAAGCGCTGAACACCACGGCGTCCGAAGAGCCGCTCTTGCTGTTCACGAGGCTGCGGAACTGTGCTGCCGCTTCGGGCAGCGCGTCCAGACGGCCGTTTTCGAGGACCACACGCAGAAAGTTGCGTGCGGCCTCGGGCAATGCCGACTTGGCCACACCCGCGATCAGATCGAACACTTGCGTCTTCGACACGTTGGGGTTGTCGGCCAGTTGGCGCAATTGCGGATCGGCGGCAATCGCCGCCAATTCCTCCACCCAAGCGACAGTGCTGCCCAAATCAGCGCCCTTGTCGGCGCTGGCTTTGAACAATGCTTCGGCGTAAGGGCGGGCAATGGTGGCGAGTTCTGCCATTTTGCTTTCCTTACAGCTCTGTCTTCAGGCGGTTCAGCAGATCAGCATGGACGCCGGCGTTCACTTCCTTGCGGAGGATTTGCTCGGCACCCTTCACAGCCAATGCAGCCACTTGCTCGCGCAGGGCTTCACGGGCGGCAACGGCTTGCTGCTCAGCTTCGGCGCGGGCAGCGGCAACAATCTTGTTGCCTTCTTCTGTCGCGCGGGCCTTGGCCTCTTCAATGATGGCCTGGGCGCGGCGTTCGGCGTCCGCAAGCCGCGATGCTGTCTCGTTGCGCGTCTGGCTCAGTTCCTGCTCGACGCGCTTGTTCACAGCGGTCAGTTCGGACTTGGCCTTGTCGGCAGCAGCGAGGCCATCGGCGATTTTCTGGGCTCGCTCATCCAGTGCCTTCGCGATCGGGGGCCACACGAACTTCATCGTGAACAGCACCAGGATCAGGAAAACAATGGCCTGAACGAACAGGGTCGCGTTGATACTCACGGCAACACCTTTCTATCTAGGGCGTTGATCGGAGCTTAGGCCAGGACGAAGGGGTTGGCGAAAGCGAACAGCAGAGCGATAGCCACACCGATCAGGAAAGCAGCGTCGATCAGACCGGCCAAGATGAACATCTTGGTTTGCAGTTCGTTGATCAGCTCAGGCTGGCGAGCCGAGGATTCCAGGAACTTGCCGCCCATCAGAGCGATACCGATCGAAGCGCCGATAGCACCCAGACCAACGATCAGACCACAAGCCAGAGCGACGAGACCGAGAATGTTTTCCATGATGACTCCTAGAGATTAAAGGAAAGTTGAAAGGTTGAAAGGGGAAGGGTCAGTGAGCTTCATGAGCCTGGCCGAGGTAAATCAGCGTCAGCATCATGAAAATGAAGGCCTGCAGGGTGATCACCAAGATGTGGAAGATCGCCCAGATCGTGCCTGCAATGATGTGCCCCACAGGGAGCAACGCACCAGAGAGCGACATAGCCGCTGCGCCACCCATCAGGGCAATCAGCATGAACACCAACTCACCAGCGTACATGTTGCCAAACAGTCGCATGCCATGCGACACGGTCTTGGCAACGTATTCAATGATCTGCATCAGCAGATTGACCACGCCCAGGATCAGGGCGAAGACGGGATTCTTGGAGGTACCGAAGGGAGCGGTCACCAGCTCGTGGCCCCAGCCACCCAGGCCCTTGATCTTGACGCTGTAGTACAGGCACAGCACCAGCACGGCGAACGACAGGCCGAGCGTAGTGGACAGGTCGGCGGTGGGCACGACACGCAGGTAGGCGTGGTGGTCACCGGTAGCGCCTTGCCACAGCACGGGCAGCAGGTCCACGGGCAGCATGTCCATGGCGTTCATCAGGAAAATCCAGACGAACACGGTCAGTGCCAGCGGAGCGATGAACTTGCGCGACTGGGCGTTGTGGATATTGGCCTTGGCCTGGTTGTCCACCATTTCGACCAGCATTTCCACCGCAGCCTGGAAGCGGCCCGGCACACCGGAGGTGGCCTTGCGCACGGCCAGCCACATCACGAAGATGCCCAGCAGGCCCAGGATGGCAGCGACCGCGACGGAGTCATAGTTGACTACCGAGAAATCGATGACGGACTTCTGCTTGATGTTTTGCAGGTGTTGCAAGTGGTGAACGATGTATTCACTTGCAGTTGGGGCGTTCGCATCAGCGGCCATCGTCAACTCTCTTCTCAAACTTCAGTTTTTCGGACACCGGATCGCACCAGCAGCGCGATCCAATACGTTTTCATCACTACGACCATGCCGGCGAGCAGTGCCAGCCAGCTCAGGTCTTTCACCAAGCTCGGCGCGGCGGCCATCATGGCAACGCACAACACCAGCTTGACCAATTCCCATCCAAAGAGGCGCGTCATCGCGGAACCTGCACCAGCGGCCGGACCACCGCGCGTGACGCCACGCGCAAAGACCACCGCCGGGACCACGACGCACAGGGCGCCGTACGCGGCCGACCAGCCCACACGGGCCTGACCGCTGATCCACCATGCCAGCACAGCCACCAGCACACCGACTGCCACCTGGCCCAGCACAATGCGCCAGACCGACAGCGACGGATTGCGCCGACGCCAGGCCTGCGCCTCTTCCGGGCTCAGAGGCTTGAAATCCTCTTCTTCGGCCTCAAGTTCGTCCTGCCAGGGTGCATTTTTTTTCATCGTGGAGCGCCCGCAGCAGACCTAAACTTTTTCACAAAGCCTCTGATTATAAGTAGAAACCCGTCCGATTCGTTAGGGCGAACCCTCTTGCACTCGGGAATTTGTGTGCAGCCAGCCGGCTGTAAGCCAACCCTGCCCGGAAAACGGGCGCAACGATACCGCACAATGCCGCCCATAGCCAAGCAAAGCCCTGTGCTTGCGCCGCTTACAACTGGGAATAACGCACTATGACTGACAACAGCACGCCAGACGAACAGGATCCGCGCAAGGATTCGCTGATCGAATACCCCTCGCTTTTCCCCATCAAGGTGATGGGCATCAAGACGGACGGCCTCGTTCACGCCATCACCAAGGTGGCCGAAGAGTTCGACCCCCAGTTCGACGCCTCCACCGTGGAACTGCGCCCGAGCAGCACCGGCAAGTACCTGGGCGTGACCATCACCGTCACGGCCACCAGCCGCGAGCAGCTGGACAACCTCTACCGCGCCCTGACCTCCCACCCCATGGTCAAGGTGGTGCTGTGACCACCGCCACGGCGCAGGCCGCCGTGGCCTGCGCCCCGGTGCTGGATGCCCGCCTGATCGGGCGGGCGGCCTACGCACCCACGGTGCAGGCCATGCAGGAATTCACGCGCACACGCACTGCGCACACACCTGACCAGCTCTGGATCTGCGAGCATCCCGCCACCTTCACCCAGGGTTTGGCCGGCAAATCCGACCATCTGTTGCATACAGGCGACATTCCGGTGGTGGCCACCAACCGCGGCGGCCAGGTGACCTACCACGGACCGGGACAGGTCGTGGCCTATCCGCTCCTGGATCTGCAGCGCCTGGGCTATTTCGTCAAGGAATATGTCTACCGCCTGGAAGAGGCCGCCATCCGCACGCTGGACCACTTCGGCGTGACCGGCCACCGTGTGGCCGGCGCCCCCGGTATCTATGTGCGCCTGGACGACCCGCGCAGCCACGCCCGGCTGGAACAGCGCCCCCAGCTGCGCGCGCCCGGCAGCGCCGCGCCCGAACCCGATTTCACCGGCCTGGGCAAGATTGCCGCCCTGGGCATCAAGGTCAGCCGCCACTGCAGCTACCACGGTCTGGCGCTGAACGTGGACATGGACCTGGAGCCCTACTCCCGCATCAACCCTTGCGGCTATGCAGGGCTGCCCACAGTGGACCTTTCTACAATAGGCATCCAGACAACCTGGGACGAGGTTGCCCACGTGCTCGGCCACCAGCTGATCGCCCGCCTCGCCCCCTGAAAAAACGCACACCATGAGCAGCAACGAAGTCGTGCGCGAAGCGCAGTCCGCCGAAAACTACAACCCGCTGGCCAAGCAGAAGGCGGCCGCCAAGCTGGCGCGCATCCCCGTCAAGGTGGAGCAGGCCGAAGTGCTGAAGAAGCCCGAGTGGATCCGCGTCAAGGCCGGCAGCCCGACCACGCGCTTCTACGAGATCAAGGACATTCTGCGCAGCAACAAGCTGCACACGGTCTGCGAGGAAGCCAGTTGCCCCAATATCGGCGAATGCTTCGGCAAGGGCACGGCCACCTTCATGATCATGGGCGACAAGTGCACCCGCCGCTGCCCGTTCTGCGACGTGGGCCATGGCCGCCCCGACCCGCTGGACAAGGACGAGCCGCTGAACCTGGCGCGCACCATTGCCGCCCTGAAGCTGAACTATGTGGTGATCACCAGCGTGGACCGCGACGACCTGCGCGACGGCGGCTCGGGCCACTTTGTGGAATGCATCCAGAACATCCGCGCCCTGTCACCCACCACGCAGATCGAAATCCTGGTGCCCGACTTCCGCGGCCGCGATGACCGCGCGCTGGAAATCCTGACCTCGGCACCGCCCGATGTGATGAACCACAACCTGGAAACCGCGCCCCGCCTGTACAAGGAAGCACGCCCGGGTTCGGACTACCAGTTCAGCCTGAACCTGCTCAAGAAGTTCAAGGCGCTGCACCCCAAGGTGCCCACCAAGAGCGGCATCATGGTCGGCCTGGGCGAGACGGACGAGGAAATCCTGCAGGTGATGCGCGACATGCGCGCCCACAACATCGACATGCTGACCATCGGCCAGTACCTGGCGCCCACCAACAGCCACCTGCCAGTGCGCCGCTATGTGCACCCGGACACCTTCAAGATGTTCGAGGAGGAGGCCTACAAGATGGGCTTCACGCACGCCGCCGTGGGCGCCATGGTGCGCTCCAGCTACCACGCCGACCAGCAGGCCCACGCCGCCGGCGTGTAAGCCCGCGGCGCTGCCCCGGCGTCCAACCAATCTGCCAATCAGCCATTGCCCGCGGGCAATGGCTTTTTTTATGGCCGCAGCGGGCAACAGGCCCGCAGCACTTGGCCGCGCGGCACCGCGCCAAGGCATACGAAGATGGCCGCACCAGAGGCTTGCACTGCCTGCAGGGCTGCGGCCGTGCGGCGCTGGTTGCGGCGCGCTGCGCGCCACCGTCACCAATGCCTTGCACAAACAAAAACGCCTTGCGGCAACAGCCTGCAAGGCGCAGTCAAAATTCTCGATCACACGGGTTTCAGCGTGAAAAAATTGCGTGGCTAACCGGGCATTCCGCTGGCTGGCAAAAAACGACTTTCAGGCTTTACAGGCCTTAGGTCGCCCCACGATGAAACCATGGGAAGCCGCCTCGACCTTCAAGCTCCCACCAGGACGGTGTCGGCTGCTTCCATGGGCTGAACTATAACATTGAATGCGAATTAATCTCAATCACTTTTTCATCTGAAGGGTGTTTTATTTCCACCGCCTGCGCCACACCCCGCCGCATGCCTGCCTGACACCCCGCACAGCGCATCTTGCACAGACACCGGGGACAGGCCTCAGCGCATCGCCGGCACCACCGCCGCCAGCGACGTCAGACTGTCTGCGGTCTGCTGCAGCGCCGCCGTCGGATCGTCGGCATCCAGCACCGCCTGCGCCCAGTCATGCAGCTTGCGGGTGTCGGTGCGCAGCACTTCCTGCTTGACCGCCAGCACCTGCGCCGGGTGCATGGAAAAGCTGCGCAGTCCCAGGCCCAGCAGCAGCTTGGTGAACGCCACATCGCCCGCCATCTCGCCGCACACGCAGACGCTTTTGCCGGCGGCATTGGCCTCGCGGATCACCTGGGCCACCAGTTGCAGCACGGCCGGATGCAGTGGGTCGTACAGCTCGGCCACGGCCTCGTCGGCGCGGTCGATGGCCAGCGTGTACTGGATCAGGTCGTTGGTGCCGATGGACAGAAAGTCAAAGTACTGCAAAAAGGTGCGCACCATCAGCGCCGCCGCCGGGATCTCGATCATCGCGCCCAGCTCCACCTTGCCGTAGGCCACACCGCGCGCGTCCAGCTCGGACTGGGCCAGCCGCAGCTGGGCCAGGATCTGCGTGATCTCGCTGCGGTGCGCCACCATGGGGAACAGCATGTTCACCTTGCCATGGGCCGCTGCGCGCAGGATGGCACGCAGCTGGGTGCGGAACATCACCGGCTCGGCCAGGCTCCAGCGGATGGCGCGCAGGCCCAGCGCCGGGTTGAGCGAGGCATTGATCTTGCCTTCGAGCGGCTTGTCCGCCCCCACATCGATGGTGCGGATGGTCAGCGGCATGCCTTCCAACCCTTCCAGCGCGGCGCGGTAGGCCTGGTATTGCTCTTCTTCGCCGGGGAGCTTTCCGCCCCGGCCCATAAACAGGAATTCGCTGCGAAACAGCCCCACGCCCACGGCGCCGGCCTTGACCACGGCGGGGCTGTCCTCGGGCTGCTCGATGTTGGCCAGCAGCTCGATCGTCTGGCCATCCAGCGTCTGCGCCGGGGTGTGCCGCAAACGGGTCAGGCGCTCGCGCTCCAGCAGCATCTGGCGGCGACGGAACTGGTATTCCTCCAGCACGATGGGCGACGGATCGACGATCAGGATGCCGGCGTCACCGTCGATGATGACCCAGTCGTCCTGGCGCACCAATTGGCTGGCGGCGCGTGCGCCCACCACGGCGGGAATGTCCATGCTGCGCGCCACGATGGCGGTGTGGCTGGTCTTGCCGCCCACGGCGGTCACAAAGCCTTCGAACACGCTGCGCTTGAACTGCAGCATGTCGGCCGGCGACAGATCCTGGGCCACCAGCACCAGCGGGGCATCGGTCATGTCGTCGGACAGTGTCTGCTGCGCATCGGGGGCACGCCGGGGTTTGGCGGCGCAGGCCTCGGGCGAGACCGGGCTGGCCACGCCGCGCATGTGGCGCAGGATGCGCTCGACCACCTGCTCCATATCGGACTTGCGCTCGCGCAGGTAGTCGTCCTCCATCTCGTCGAACTGGCGCGAGATCACCTCCAGCTGCGTGGTCAGCGCCCATTCGGCGTTGTACAGGCGCTCGGTGATCCACTGCTTGACGCCGTTGACCATCAGCTCGTCCTGCAGCAGCATCAGGTGCACTTCCAGCAGGGCTGCCACTTCACCGGGGGCATCCACCGGCATGCTCTCCAGCAGGCGCGACAGCTCGGCGACCACCGCATTGCGCGCAGCGCGGGTGCGGGCGATTTCGCTCTCCACCTGCTCGGGCTGGATGAAATAGTGCCGCACCTCCATGCGGCTGGAGGCCACCACGACGGCGCGTCCAATGGCAATTCCCCGGGAAACGGCCAGGCCATGGATAGCGAACGTCATGCGGTCAATCCTTCTTCTGGTGCGCCTTGCAAGGCGCGTTGCGCAGGCCGCTATTGTCAGCCCAGCGCCAGCGATTCCAGCCTACATCACAGACGCCGGGTCGGCCTCTCTTGATGCAAGGCAAGTTTTGGCATGCGCTTCTTCATATTGCTGCACCGCAGCAATATGAAAAGCAGGCACTTACTGACCTTCTCCGAACTTGTCGTTGATCAAGGCCAGCAATGCGTCCGAGGCCTGCTGCTCCTGCTCGCCATCGGTTTCCAGCACCACCTCGGCCCCCAGACCGGCGGCCAGCATCATCACGCCCATGATGCTTTTGGCGTTGACACGGCGCTCGCCGCGCGAGAGCCAGACTTCGCAAGGGAAACTGCCCGCCAGTTTGGTGAGCTTGGCGGAAGCTCGGGCGTGCAGGCCCAACTTATTGCTGATGGTGACTGTGGTCTGAATCATGGTGCAAACGGGGACGCTGGTTTTGGGGCGCGCTGCCACCACCTGCCAGCATGATGCCTTGCGTGCCGCCGGCTTGCGCACGGGCGGCCAGGTTTTCCAAAGACTCCGCGCGATAGCACCAGGCACGCAGCAGCATGGGCAGGTTCACCCCGGTCACCACGCGTGCATTGCGGCCTTCCACCAGGCGCAGGGCGACATTGCTGGGGGTGGCGCCAAAGACGTCGGTCAGCACCAGCAGGGGTCCATCCTCGGACTGCGCCGGCAGCAGGGCCCGCGCTTTCTGAAGGGTGTCTTCGGGTTCGGCATGCGCCTGCACGTCCAGCGCCAGCACATCGCCACCACAGTCATTGAAGACATGCAGTGCCGCTTCGCGCAAGGCGTGCGCCAGCGGCGCGTGGGCAATGAGGAGGATGCGAACAGGTTTCATGGAGCGCGATTGTTCCGTCCATTATGGCGCGCCCGGTCGGCCCGCTCGCTGGTGCTGGCATGCCCGCCAGGGCCGCGACAGGTGCAGTCCGTGGTGTGCTGACAACAAAGCCCATGGACACCATCGTGCGGCAAGGCCCAACAGCGGCAGCGTATGCCACAGCAGCTACAGCGCCTGGGCGAGGAAGGTCCACAGGCGGTGACGCGATTGCCCTGCGCCATCCATGTCCTCCAGCCCCCAATCCTTCAGTTCTGCAGCTCCAAGGCCTGGAAGAACTGGCTGGCCACTTCGTGCTGGGGCTTGGGCGCGTAGATCACCGCGTGGTAGATGCGGGCCTTGTCGCCCTCCTGCTTGGCAAACCACACGCCATGCGTGGTGATAGTCCAGCCCGACGGCCCTTCGCCCTGCACCGTGGCACGGATGGAACGCGACAGGTTCATGGCACCGACCGGGACAAAAGGCGCCCCGCTCTTGCCCTCCTTGCTGTCCACGGCCTTGAGCTTGGTCAGCACGGCGGCTTCCCAGTAGGCCAGCGCATCGTCGGCCTGGCGCACATCGTCCAGCAGCCAGTGCGAGACGGCATAGGTGGCGTCCACGGCATCGCAGCCCATCATGGTCACATTCACCGGGCCCTGCTCCATGCCGAAATCCACTTTCTGCTGGGCCACATCAGGCTCGCAGGGGAAACGGGCATGCAGTTCCGCATCGCGCAGCGTCACGTCATGCCAGGTCAGCTCCGGCTTGTGGTCACAGGCCGACAGCGCAGCAACAGCAGCGCACACCGCAAAAAGAGAAGCGCAACGGGCAGCGAATGTGGTCATGCTCCCATTATCGGCAGCCCCCACGTTTTGTGTACGCGCACAAACGCGCAAGAAAGCCGATGCTTGTCAGGTATTTCCAAGTGCTGTGGGCACCGCGCCAGGGCACACAGGCCCGGGCCTTTCCCCTGTGCAGAACTTTTGTCCGCCATCACGCTCCAATCCTGCACGCTGGCATCGGTTCCGGCGCTTGGTACACAATCACAACATGGCAATCAAACATTGGATGGCAGGCGTGGCGCTTGCCGCATTCGCAGGCCTGGGGGCCTATGTGTTCTGGGGCGGTCACAGCGCGGCTGCGCCGCAGTCGTCCTTTGTGCTGCTCGACGGTAGCACCCGCACCACCGAAGACCTCAAGGGCAAAGTGACGCTGGTGAACTTCTGGGCCACCAGTTGCACCACCTGCGTGGCGGAAATGCCCGAGATCATCAAGACCTACGACAAGTACAAGGACAAGGGCTACGACACCCTGGCCGTGGCCATGAGCTACGACCCCCCCAGCTATGTGGTGAACTTTGTCCAGTCGCGCCAGCTGCCCTTCAAGGTGGCGCTGGACAACACCGGTGCCGCCGCCAAGGCCTGGGGCGATATCCGCATCACGCCCACCACCTACATCGTCAACAAGCGCGGCGAGATCGTGAAGACCTATGTCGGCGCCCCCGACTTTGCCGAGCTGCACAAGCTGATCGAAAAGCTGCTGGCCGAGGCCTGAAGGCCCGCCAGCCGCGCCGCGCAGTCTTCGCGCGCTCGGTTCTTTCCGCCATGCAAAAAGCCAGCACCCGTGCTGGCTTTTTTGAGCGCGCAGGGCAGCGGTCTGGCGCCAGTCGCCTGGCACCCGCCGCGCCGCCTCAACGGTTGCGGAACGCGTCGTGGCAGGCCTTGCAGGACTGTGCGGCAGGGCCGAAGGCATTCTTCAGCTGCGCCAGATCCCCGGTCTTGGCCGCAGCCACCAGCTTGGCGCTTTCTGCCTGGAACTTGTCGGCATGTTCCGTGAACTTGGCCTTCTCCTTCCACACCTCGGGCTTGGCCTTGCCGCCTTCCGTGCCGTCACCGAAGGCCGCCCACGGCAACTTGACCATGGTTTCCAGCACCGCGGCGTTCTCTTGCGCCACTTTCGCATCAAAAGGCGCTTTGCCGTTCGCCATGGCGCCCAGGCGGCCGAAATGCTGGCTCATCACGAACAAAGCGCCCTGGCGGTATTTGATGGCGTCTTCGCTTTTGGCAAACTGGGCCGAGGCAGGCGCAGCCAACAGCGCCGCCGAGGCCGCCACCAGCAGCGCAGGCAGGATCTTCTTCATGGTTTTTTTCCTTGGGTTGTGGGGAAACGCAGTCGCGGCACCAGGTGCCTGCGGCCCAGTATGGCAGTGCCTCCGTTCAACGCAAAGCCGCACTTTTTTGCGCGGACTCCCTGCGGCCTCTGCCTGCATCCGCATACATTGAAGTCCATGAGCAATGCAACCACCCGCATCTGGGACCTTCCCACCCGCTTGTTCCACTGGCTGCTGGCGGCCTGCGTGATCGCCCTGGTGGTCACTGCCAAAGTCGGCGGCAATGCCATGGAATGGCACCTGCGCCTGGGCCACGTGGTGCTGGCCCTGCTGGTGTTTCGCATCCTCTGGGGCGTGGTGGGCGGCCACTGGTCACGCTTTGCCACCTTCATTCCCGGGCCCGCGCGCCTGCTGCGCTACCTGCGCCAGGCGGCGGCCGACACCACGGTCGGCCACAACCCGCTGGGAGCGCTGTCGGTGCTGGCCCTGCTGCTGGTGCTGGGGCTGCAGGTGGGCACCGGCCTGCTCAGCGACGATGAAATTGCCTTTGCCGGACCACTGACGCGCTTTGTCGGTGGCGACACCGTCGCCTGGGCCACCGGCTGGCACAAGGACTGGGGCCAGTGGCTGCTGCTGGGCCTGCTGGCCCTGCACCTGTGCGCCGTCGCTTTCTATGCCGTGGTGCGCCGCAAGCCCCTGGTGCAGGCCATGCTGCACGGCAACCAGCCTGCCCCCGCCGGCACCGCCGCTTCTCGCGACGGATTGGCCGCCCGGCTGCTGGCCCTGCTGCTGATCGCGGCCTGCGCCGCGGCGGCCTGGTGGGTCTACGGCCTGGGCAGCACACCCGGTTTCTGATTCCCGGCGGCGTGGATCACCGGCCTGGGTCCATCCCCGATAGGCGGTCTTTGCGCCGCCGTTTACACTGGACCTCTGTCAACCCTGGCGCCTGTGCGCCACCTACCGCCTGTGGACAAGCCCACCGTGGCCCTGTTGCTGGCCGAATCCCCGCACGATCTGGAGGCTGTGCGCCTGTTGTTTGCGGAATATGCCGGCGGCCTGGGCATTGACCTGGAATTCCAGGATTTCGAACGCGAACTCGCCACCCTGCCCGGCGACTACGCTGCGCCCCGCGGGGGCTTGCTGCTGGCCCATGTGGATGGCGCCCTGGCCGGTTGCTGCGCACTGCGCCCGCTCGATACCAGCGACTACCCCAACGCCGCCGAAATGAAGCGCCTGTATGTGCGCAAGGCCTTCCGCGGCTTTGGCCTGGGCCGTGAACTGGCCGAAGCCGCCCTCAATGCGGCGCGCCAGATGGGCTATGACCATGTGCTGCTGGACACCCTGGACGACATGGAATCCGCCCGCGCGCTCTACACCGAGCTCGGCTTTGAAAGCATTCCGCCCTACTACCACAACCCCATCGCCGGGGCCCATTATCTGAAGGCCAGCATCGCCTAGCCTGCGGCTGCACCTGCCGCCGCCCTCCGCCTGGCCGGTGCCCACCAGTGCCCCGTGCCCGCAGTTTTTTGCAGATGCCATTTAAGTTCCCA
The DNA here is from genome assembly GCF_006740045.1 of Comamonas terrigena NBRC 13299. Lineage (NCBI taxonomy): Bacteria > Pseudomonadati > Pseudomonadota > Betaproteobacteria > Burkholderiales > Comamonadaceae > Comamonas > Comamonas terrigena. The sequence continues at coordinate 315,242 of NZ_AP019749.1, read as the reverse complement.
CACGGCGCCGTCGCTTAGTACAGGCAAGAGCGCCATGGTGGTGCTCGCAACGTCGTACCGACATTGATTTACGGAGCCCCTCCATGCTGAGCCTGCACACCAACGCCGCTGCCCTGAGCACCCAAAATTCCCTGGGCAACACCAACAAGGCCCTGTCCACTTCCATGACCCGCCTGGGTACCGGCTACCGCGTCAACTCCGCCATGGACGACGCTGCCGGCCTGCAGATCGCAACCCGCCTGGAAGCCCAAACCCGCGGCATGTCCGTGGCCCAGAAGAACACCCAGAACGGCATCTCCCTGCTCCAAACCGGTGAAGGCGCCCTGGCCGAAGTCAACAACATGATCCTGCGCATGAAGGATCTGGCCACCGAGGCAGCCAACGCCACCTCCACCGATGCCGACAAGACCGCCATGCAGGCTGAATTCACGGCACTGTCCGCTGAAATCGACAACATCATGGCCAACACCAAGTTCGGTGGCCAGGCACTGTTCTCCGCTGCAGGCACCTTCACTGCCGCTTCGACCTTCCAGATCGGCGCTTCGAACTCCGAAACCTATGCGTTCAACGCTTCGACCGATCTGACGGCACTGAACACCGCCATCACCAACCTGAAGGCTGGCGCCGTGAGCGGCACCACCGCCAACGCCGCCATCAACCTGGCTGACCTCGCTTCGGCTGCCGTGGGCACGCTGCGCTCCTCCTTCGGTGCCGCCGCCAACCGCCTGGAACACGTGTACAACAACCTGGGCAACATGATCCAGAACACCGAAGCCTCCAAGGGCCGCATCATGGACGTGGACTACGCCACCGAAACCTCGAACATGACCAGCAAGCAAATGCTGATGCAAGCTTCCACCGCCATGCTGAAGCAATCCTCCAGCATGAGCCAGATGGTGGCTTCGCTGCTGCAATAAGCTGCGCAGTTCGGCAAGGGCCCGCGCCCTTGCGCGCCACGAAAAAAAGCCAACCGCAAGGTTGGCTTTTTGCATGCGCATACAGCGCCACGGCACCCATGCCGCAGCCTGGCAGCCCTAGACCCCGCGCTCCTGCATGATGCGCGCCAGCGCGGTCTGCACCTCGTCGGTCATGCCTTCCAGGCTGCAGCCCACCATGACCTGCTCGCCCAGCAAAAAGGATTTGTAGCTGCGCCGCGAGCGCACAGTCAGATCCACCTGCACCTGCACGCCGCTGCCCAGATCCAGCACCACCTTGCTGATCTTGCGTCCCATGAACAGCATGGACGTTTCGCTGCGCGTGCCACGCAAGGCCACCCCGCCTTGGCTGAGGTCATCCATGTGCAGCACGCAATGGCGCTGCCCGAACATGAAGCTGGCTTCGTAACGCTGGCCCAGCGGCAGCTGCAGCCGCGGGTGGCGCCGGCGCTGGTGCTGCAGGACCTGGTTTGGCCAGGGCGCCTGCAGCTGCCAGCGGCCATGCGACAGCTCTGCCCACTGTGCCTGCAGCTCCCACTGCGTGCGCACGCTGCCAGGCAAATGGGCCACCACCAGCACCGCCGCGGGCAGGGGCAACAAGGCACCGGACACCTCCATCACCAGGCGCTGCTGCTCCGCATCCACCTGGCTCAGCACGGCCATGCCGCAAGGCCGGCCCCCGGCATCCTGCACCGCATAGGCATCGGGCACATCGGCCAGCAAGGTCATCACCGCCTGCTGGCGTTGCAATGACTCCAGCACCTGCTGCACAGCAACCGGTGTACTCAAGCGGTAATACGACAGATCGACAGCGGCTGGAGCCGCAACTGATTCCAACTGCATGGAGGATTCCGCCCTGCGCAGGGCCTGGTTCAAAAGCTCGGTGCGATACGGCTAGGCCAACGCACCCCGACTTTGCAACAGCCGCGCCACACGCCGGCGCGACACGGCCCGCACGGCAGGCACCACCGCCAAAATCCAATCATAGGCAGGCATCTGGCCGGCCTGCGCAAACGCCTGTGCAAATGCCTGCACCGCTGTGGTACGTGCGCCCACATCGTCCAGACTTTGTCCTGCATCATGCTGAAACGCCCGCACCGCCGCCTGTGCCTGCAACACGCGCTCGCGGGCGGAGGGCAGTTCGGCCGCCAGCGCCTGCACGGCCGCCGCATCGGCCGCACTCCAGCTGTCCACACGCAGCGCCTGGGGGGATGACACCAAGCGCGGCGACACCCACTGCCCGGCAGGAAAGCGCTTGCCATTGCCCTTGACCATGAAGCGCTGCACCACCACCGGCCACCAGCGCTCTTCGACCGACAGCAGCAGCGGCTGTTCCAGCCCGCTCAGCTGCATGCCCAGGGGTGCCAGCGCATGGGCCAGCGCCTGCCGGCTGGCGCCTTGTGCCCGCTCCCAGCGGGCCTGCCAGGCCCCCTGCGCGCCCTCCTGCCCCAGCAGGCAAAAGCCCACCAGTTCCGTATCGCGCGCGTGCTCGGCCTGCAGACTCTCCCAGCTCCAGCCGGCCAGGGTGAACTGCTTGCGGGCGCGCTGCACCGGTGACCAGTGCAGCGCTTCATCCAGACTGTCCAGCGTGCGCGGCAGGCGCTTCGCCCACCCTGCCTGCAGCGCCTGCAATGCACTGCGCAGGCGTGCCGCACCGGCATCGGAAGGGAGCTTGCGCTGGTGGCGGCAGGCCTGGATCAATGCAGACAGCTGCTGCTCCAGCTGCTCCAGAAAATCCAGCGCCATCTGCGCCTTGCTGATCTGCACATGGAATTCACGCACCCGCTGCGGCACGGCCGCAGCCATCCATCCCCGGGGCCAGGTGCTGTGGTAGCGGATGGCCGGCAAGGGATGCGTGCCCACCGCGCTGGTGGGCATGGCCGGCGCCGCCGCCCCAGGTTGCGGTGCACCGGCGGTGCCGATGCGCCCCGCCGAGGCGTTGCCACCAATGCGCGCGCTGCTCACAGCGCGTCAAACAGGCTGAGCTGGCTGACCTTGCCGTAGGCCGACTGCGTGGCCTTGATGGCCGACATCAGCGTATTGAGCTGCACGGCCGCGGTCGCGTAGTTCAGCTGGGAGTAGTCCAGCACCGCCGTCTGGTTGGCCGTGCTGAGGTTGCCCCAGTTGGTTTCCAGCGTGCTGACGATGTTCTGCGCCCCGCCCAGCTTGGAGATCTTGGTGGACACCTGGTCCATGCCGGTGTCCACACCCGTCAGCGCCGCCTGCAGGCTGGCACGGGTGGCCGGGTTGTTGGCCGTGGTGCCGCCGCCCTTGATGGCCTCGATGGCCTGGTCCAGCGTGTTGAGCATGGCCGCCATTTCATCGCCCAGCGTCACGTTCGCAGGCTGGGTCAGGCCATTGCCCACCACCACCTGCTGCTGTTCGCTGTTGCCGCCCACCGTGTAGCGGGTACCGGCGGCCGCCGCGGCGTTGAAGCCCACGGTTGCGGTCTTGGACAGGGTGCCGGAGAACAGGTAGGAGCCTTCCTGGTCCTTGGTCAGCGCGCTGGCGTACAGGGCATCGCGCAAGGACTCCAGGTTCGTGGCCATGGCGCTCAGGTCCTCGCCGGTGTTGCCGCCATCCAGGGCCCACACCAGCAGATCGCGCGTGCTCAGCAGGTCGCTGTTGATGCTGCTGAGCACGGTCTCGCTCTGCGTCATGCGGTTGGAGAGCGCACCGATGTTGTCCTTGTACTGCGCGATGCTGGCCTCCTCGCGCTGCAGGCGCGAAATGCGCACATGGGCGATGGGGTCGTCGCTGGGCCGCGTCAGGCGATTGCCGCTGGACATCTGCCCCATCAGCTTCTCCAGCTGGGTGTTGGAGTTCTGCAGCGAGGCGTTGACGGTGATGTGGTACTGGTTGCTGGATACGCGCATGGCCTGAAATCCTTGTCCGTGAATGGGTGGTGCGCCTCAGCGCATTTCCAGCAGGCTGTCGAACAGCTCGTTGGCCACGGTGATGACCTTCATATTGGCCTGGTACATCTGCTGGTACTGCATCAGGTTCACCGCCTCTTCATCGGTGTTGACCGCGCTGGTGGAGCGCCAGTTCGATTCCGACTGGTCGCGCACCGTCTGCGCCGTTTCATAGGAAGCGTTGTTCTGCTGGCTGTACATGGCCAGCTTGCCCACCAGCTGGGTGTACACATCCCCCAGCAGCACGGAGCTGCCCACCATGCCGGTGCCTCCGGGGCCATAGATGTTCACGGCCTTGCTCTGCAAGGCAATCAGCTCCTGCAGCTTGGTGCTGTCGCCGACCTTGGCGGGGTCCCCCGACAGGCCCAGCTGTTCCGGGGTGATGCCGGCGCTGACCGTCAGCATGGCCGAGGTGGAGGTGGCATCGAACACGAACAGGTCCGTCCCTGCAGCACCATTGGTGCCATAGCCCGACTGCAGCACCGCATTGGTTTCGCTGGCAATGACCTGCGCCAGCCCGCGGATGGACGCATCCAGGGGCTGCAGCACATCGCTCTCCAGCGCTGCCAGGCCGCCCAGGGTTCCGCCCCAGTTCTCGGCGCCCAGCTGGAACGTCTCGGTCCCGAAGCTCACGCTCAGGAACTGCGAACCCGCATCCACGCTGACCGTGGAGGCACGGTTGCCCACCACCAGGGGCTGGCCGCCGCGCAGCGACAGATTGATGGAGCCATCCGGCTGCGTGGTCGTCTGCAGGCCCACCAGCTTGGACAGCTCGTCGACCTTGGCGTCACGCTGGTCCTGCAGCGAGGAGGTATTCAGCCCGGCACCGGCGCTCTGCGTGATCTTGTCGTTCAGCGCGGCAATTTCGTGGATATAGGAATTGACCTGGTCCACCGCCACGGCACGCTGCTGGCGCACGGCCAGCGCCTGGTTGGACACGATCTGGCCGATGTTGTTGATGGTCTGGCCCAGCGCCTTGGCGGCTTCGATGATCTGCTGGCGCAGCGGCGTGGACGTGGGCTCTACGCTGGTGGCGCTCAGGGCGCTGAAGAATTTGTCCAGCGCGGCGTTGATGCCGCCATCGGCATCGCCCATCACCTGTTCCAGCTGCAGCAGGTAGGTCTGCGCTGCCTCGTATTCCCCCTTGGTGCTGGCAGCGCGCCACATCTGCTGGGTCTTGTAGCTGTCGGCATAGCGGATCAACGACGTGACGGCCACCCCGTCGCCAGCGGACAGCGCGGTGTTGGCCGACGCCTTGGCCGTCAGCACCACGCCCTGGCGGGTGTAGTTGGGGGTCAGGGCATTCGCCAGGTTGTGGCTGACGGTATTGAGGGCGACCTGCGAGGCCACCACACCGGTCAGTCCGTTGAAAAGCATGCTCATGAAAGTTTCCTTGTTCCCGCAGCGTTCACTGCCGCGCCGGACTGGGGCAGCATCTGCCGCACCAGCACATCGGCGATCCCAAATGCGCGCTGACCCGCCAGTCCGTCGGCCACGGTCTGCTCGGCCAATGCCAGCGTGCTGTCATTGACCCGGTCATTGATGGCACTGCCGGAATCGGCCATCGCCGCCGTGGCCTGTCGCATCTGCTTCAACATCTGGGCGACAAAAAAGCCTTCGAACTTCACTGCGGCAGCCGTCAGGCGCTGCACGGTCGCGTCGTCGGCAGGCTGTGCCGCGGCCACGGGGGGTTGGCCAGCCTCTCCGGCGGGGACCGTGGGACGTTCGGCGGCAAGGCGGGTGGTGGAGGTTTCCATGGGGTGTCCCTTTAGATCACCACCAGCTCGCCATGCAGTGCACCGGCCTGGTCCAGGGCCTGCAGGATGGACATGATGTCGTCCGGCGAGGCACCGGTGCGGTTGATGGTGTCGATGATGGTCTGCAGCTTGGCACCGGCAGGCCACTCGAACATGTGCCCATTGCCCTCCTGCACCTGCACGTTCGACTCCGGCGTCACCACGGTGTTGCCCTGGCTGAACGGTGCCGGCTGGCTGACATTGGACTGCTCGCGGATCACCACGCGCAGCGCACCGTGCGAGACGGCGGCCGCCTTGACCGTGACGCCTTCGGCAATCACCACCGTGCCGGTGCGCGAATTGAAGACCACGCGCGGCAGCTCCTGCCCCATGGCCACCTGCAGATCCTGCAGGTCGGCAACAAAGCCGACCCGCTGCGTCGGCACCAGCGGTGCGCGCACCTCGATGCTGGTGCCATCGCGCGTGCTGGCGATATCGCCGTAGCGCGTGTTGATGGCCTGGACGATATTGCGGGCCGTGCGAAAGCTCGGCTGGCGCAGCGACAGCAGCACGGTCTCGCCGCTCTCGAAGTCGGAAGGGATCTCGCGCTCCACCGTGGCGCCGTTGGGAATGCGGCCGGAAGTGGGCGTATTGACGGTGACGCTGGAGCCGCTGTTGCCGGTGGCATTCAAGCCCCCCACCACCAGCTGCCCCTGGGCGATGGCATAGATCTCGTTGTCCACCCCGCGCAGCGGCGCCATCAGCAGCATGCCGCCGCGCAGGCTTTTCGCATCGCCCAGCGAGGACACGGTCACGTCGATGCTCTGGCCCTTGCGGTAGCCCGGCGGGAACACCCCGCTGACCATCACCGTGGCCACGTTCTTCAACTTGGTGCTGGTCTTCTCGGGCAGCTTGATGCCGAACTGGGTCAGCATATTGGCCACGGACTGGCCCGCAAACTTGACCTGCGTGCTGTCGCCCGTGCCGTTCAGGCCCACCACCAGGCCGTAACCGATCAGCTGGTTTTCGCGCACGCCTTCGACATGCACCAGATGGCGCAGGGGCCGCATGCTGGTCTTGGCGCCCGCCTCGGCACCGCGCACCGTTTTGCCCGCGGGCTGCGCCCCGGAAGGCAGGGCCAGACCTGCCAGCACCAGGGCCATGGCACCGCGACAGAGGAAACGAGACAGCAGGCGTGCAAACATCATCACGATCAGAAGGGGAAAAGCGGGCTTTGGAAGAAGCGTGTCAGCCAGCCAGCTTCGCTGGCATCGGACAGCGCGCCATGGCCCGAGTAGCTGATGCGCGCATTGGCGACGCGCAGCGAGGACACGCGGTTGTTCAGGTCCACATCGGTGGCGCGCACATAGCCGCTCAGGCGCAGCACTTCATCGCCCTGGTTGAGCGACAGCGCGCGGTCGCCCTTGATGTAGAGCAGGCCGTTGGGCAGCACCTGCTGGACGATGACGGTCATGGCTCCGGACAGCGCATTCTGTTGCGTGCTGCTGCCGCCGCCGCTGAACTTGCTGCTGCCTTCCAGCTCGATGTCGGCCTTGATGCTCTTGCCGCCCAGAATGGGCGGCGAGATGCCGACGCTGCTGCCCTTGCTGGTCTGGGTATTGGCTTTCTTGCTGGCCTGGGTCACCTCTTCCAGCAACACCGTCAGGATGTCGCCAGCGCGGTGCGCACGCTGGTCGGCCACCAGGCCTGTGGACGCATGGGGCACGAACAGCCCGCCGCCCTGGGCCCTGGCCTGCGGCGCCATCAGAAACTCCGGCACCGATTCGGCCGGCTGCATCACCTCGGGCGGGCGCACCGCGCAACCTGCCAGCGCCAGCAAGGCCAGCGCAGCACCCGCCGCACGCCAGCGCAGCACCCATGCAGCGCGGCAGATCATGCAGCTTGCGCCAGGTTGCGCATCATGTCGTCCGCAGCGGACAGCACCTTGGTGTTCATCTCGTAGCTGCGCTGGGCCGAGATCATGTCCACCATTTCTTCCACCGCCTGCACGTTGGAGCTTTCCAGCGCGAACTGGCGCAGCGTGCCGAAGCCGGCTTCCCCGGGCTCGCCCAGCACCGCATCGCCGCTGGCTTGCGACACCAGGTACAAGTTGTCGCCCTGGGCCTGCAGGCCGGCCGGGTTCACGAACGTGGCCAGTTGCAGCGTGCCCAGCTCCTGCGCGGTGGCATCCGTGCCCACCATGGCGCTGACCAGACCGGTTTCGCTGATGGTCACCGACTTGGCGCCTTCGGGGATGGTGATTTCCGGCTGCAGCGGCAAGCCGTTGGCGTTGACCAGGCGGCCTTCGTTGTCCACCTGCAGCTGACCGGCACGGGTATAGGCCGTATCGCCGTTCGCCTGCAGCACCTGCAGAAAGCCATTGCCCACGATGGCCACATCCAGCTGCTGGCTGGTGTTCTGCATGCTGCCTTCGGTGAACTGCTTGTGCGTGGACACCAGCCGCACGCCGGTGCCCAGCTGCACGCCGGCGGGCACGCGGTTGTCGCCCTGGCTGTTGCTGCCCGGCATGCGGGTGATTTCATAGAACTGGTCTTCAAACGCTGCACTGTTGCGCTTGAAGCCCACGGTGTTTACGTTGGCCAGATTGTGCGCAATCACCTGCAACTTGGCGTCCTGGGCCTGCAGGCCGGTCTTGCTCACGAGCAAAGCGGGATTCATGGTGGTGTTCCTTTTACGTGGTCCCTGTCACCCTGGCGGGCGACGCACTGCAACTCAATCACGCAGCAGCCGGTTGCCGGCCTCGGCCATGCCGTCGGCGGCCTGATACAACTTCATCTGGATTTCAAACTGGCGGCTGATGTCCATCACGGCCACCATCTCCTCCACGGCCTGCACGTTGGACGACTCCAGCGCGCCGCTGCGCACGCGCACGGTCTCGCTGGCGGGCAGGGCTTCGCCGCTGCGCGACACCAGCAGACCTGCGGTGGTCTTGGTCATGGGCTGACTGCCGTCCACCAGCTTCAGCCGGTCGACTTCCTGCATCTCGGTCCCGTTCTCCGGCAGGATGGACACGGTGCCATCCTCGGCCACCGACAGGACGCGAAACGGCGGCAGCACAATCGGTCCGCCATCGCCCAGCACTGCCCGGCCGTTGATGGAGAGATTGCCTTCGCTGTCCACCAGCATGGCACCGGCACGGGTATAGGCCTCGCCGCCGGCGTCCGCCACCGTGATCAGCCCCTGGCCCAGCACGGCGACGTCCAGATCGCGCCCGGTTTCGCGCACCGCCCCCAGGCGCTGCGACACCACATCCGTGGCCCCAGTGCTCTGGTGGCGGCTGTCGTAGCCATACCCGCCCACGGCCTGCGTGCCGGCCACTTCGTAGTCGGCACGAAAGCCCGTGGTGTCGGCATTGGCCAGGTTGTTGGCGTGCACCTGCTGGGCATGGAACGCACGCTCCGCGCCCGTCATGACGGTATAGATCAGCTTGTCCATGAGCGCCGCTCCCGCCTTACATCACCTGCATCAGCGACTGCATGATTTCGTTCTGCGTGCTGATCACCTTGGTGTTGGCCTGGTAGTTGCGCTGCGCGCCCATCAGGTCCACCAGCTCGGATGCGACTTCCACATTCGACTGCTCCAGCTGCTGGCTTTCCAGCTCGCCCAGCTGCCCCGTGCCAGGGGTGCCGATCAGTGCGGCACCGGACTTGGCCGAAGCCTGCCAGCTGGTGCCGTCCACGGCCGTCAGCCCGCTGTCGCTGGGGAAAGTGGCCAGCGCGATCACGCCCACGCTCTGCACCATGCCGTTGCTGTACTGCGCATTCACCGAGCCATCGGCGCCGACCAGCACATTCACCATCGTGCCCGAGGCATAGCCGTCCGAGGCATTGGTGGTGGTCGAGGTGTCACCGGCAAACTGGGTGGTGCCGGCATAGTCGAACGTCACCGACAGCGCATTCGCGCCGGCCGGTGTCAGGTTCACGGCCGCAACGGTGGAAGCCGCGGTGTCCAGCTGCCCTGCAGTCGTGAACTTCAGCGTGCTGGTGCCCACGGCGGTGTTTTCGTTCTGGTAGTGCACTTCCACCGTGTTGTTCGCCGTCTTGACGAAGTACTGGGTGACGGTGTGCTGGCGACCCAGCGAGTCATACACCACGGACACGGTCGAGCTGTTGTAGCTGCTGGAATCCGTGGGGTTGAACGCATTGGCCGGCACGCTCCAGTCCGCCGACAGATTGGCCACGAAGTCCACCGAGGTGCTGGCCTGCGCCGGGATCTGGCCGGTCGGCACCGTCAGGTTGCCCAGATTGCCCAGGGCCGCATTGCCGGCGGTCACGCCGTACCCCTGCACCTGGCGACCCATGTGGTCCACCAGCACGCCCTGCTTGTCCACATCGAACACGCCGACACGGGTGTAGTTCATCACGCCGGTGCTGTCCTTCACCATGAAGTAGCCATTGCCCGCGATGGCCACATCCAGGTTGCGGCCGGTGCTCAGCAGACCGCCCGCCACATCCAGGGTCTGGGTGGTGGAGGCGGCGCGCACGCCGTTGGGCGACGAGCCGGCATACATGGCCGCGAAGTTGGTGCGGCTGGACTTGTAGCCCGTGGTGCCGGTGTTGGCGATGTTCTGCGAGATGTTGTCGAGCTGGTTGTTGATCGCTTGGAGCGCCGACAGCGCAATCTGGAAGCTCATGATTTCAGGCCTGGTGAAGAGAGGGAGAAAACGTCAGGGCGCTCAGGCCTTCTGACCCACGAAACGCGTCACGCTGGAAGGCAGCACATCGCCCAGGCCCTGCACCTGCAGGGCCACGCTGCCGCTCGACGTCAGGCGCACGGCCTGCAGCGTGCCCGCCACTTCCACGGGGTAGCTGGTGCCGCTGGCATCCTTGACCACGATGCCGTACTTGCCCGCAGGCAGGCCCAGCGCGGCGGGGTCGATGGTGAAGTTGGCATCGCCCACCGCGTTGGAGCCCAGGCTGACCGTGGTCACCTTGCCATCCGGGGCCGTCAGCTGCAGCGTCAGATCGGCCGTGGCCGGCAGATTGACCACGGCATTCACGGTGCTGTCGTCCAGCTGCACGCTGTTGGTGGCGACCATGACCGTGGAGCCGACCTGGCTGCCCAGCTGCATGGTCTGCAGGCTGTCCAGAATGGAGGACTGGGTCTTGAGCTGCGACGTCAGCGACTGCAGCGACTCCGTCTGGCTCAGCTGCGTGAGCTGGGTAACGAAGGTGCTGGAATCCGTGGGCTCCAGCGGGTCCTGGTACTGCACCTGGGCCACCAGCAGCTTGGTGAACATCTGGCCCAGTTCGGTGCCGCCCAGGGCCTGCGAGATGGCGTCGCTGCTGCTGGAGCCGGCGTTGGTGCCCGTGCCGGAGGCGCTGTTGATCAAGCTCATGATTGCTCCCCAAGGCGCAGCAGCGATTGCTGCATGGAGCGCACGCGCCCCAGCACCTCGACATTGGTTTCAAAGGCACGCGATGCGGACATCATGTCGGTCATCTCGGCCACGGAATTGACGTTGGAGTAGTAGACAAAGCCGGCCTTATCGGCCACGGGGTTGCCCGGCTCGTGCACCTTGCGCACCGGCTCGGTCGTCTCCAGCACATCCAGCACCTGGACGCGGGCGGCATAGCTGTCCAGCGTGCTTTCGCCCATCACGGCAGCAAACACCGGCTTGCGTGCCTTGTATGCCTCGGATTCGGAAGAGGCGGCCGCACCGGCATTGGCCAGGTTGCTGGCCACGGTGTTCAGGCGCGTGCTCTGGGCCGTCATGGCGGAGCCGGCAATCTGCGCGATTTCACGAAAACCCATGCTCATTCACCCTTGATGGCGGACTGCAGGCCGCGCAGCTTCATGTTCAGAAAGGTCAGGCTGGTCTGGAAGTCCGAGGCGTTCTGCGAAAACAGCGCCTGCTCCACGCCCACCTCCACGGTGTTGCCGTCCTGCGAGGGATGGTTGGGCACGCGGAACAGCGCATCTGCACTGCCGCCCCAATCCAGCGACGGCAAGCCCGCCTCCTGGCCCGTACGCGCCATGGCCTCCGCGAAGTCGATGTCCCGCGACTGGTAGCCCGGCGTGCTGGCATTGGCCAGGTTGGAAGCCAGCAATTGCGTGCGGTCAGAGCGCACGCGCAGCGCTTGCGCATGCACGGACAACGCCGAGTCGAAATTCAGTGCCATATCGCCCCCGTTGCGCCCCTGCAGGAGTGCGCAACCCTGTGTTGATCATTTGCGCATGAGATATTTCTTGCGCGTTCTCAAATCATACTATGCAGATTGTTTCACGTTGCTACTTTTCACACAAAGCGCTACCTAATGCGCTTACAAACCCGATCCGCAAGCCATCGACAGAAAACAATCAAACAATCAGTTCGTCAACACACGCAAAAATACAGCCAATGGCGTTCAAAATCATCCATCCATCAGCAACAAACACTGCCAGCCATCTTTCACACAGAATGACGCCGGAGATGCCAGGCGTGGTGATTTTTGCCACTCACACCGATTCAGTAGTTTTTATAATTGCACAAAAGATATTTAATTTGCAATGAATTCATTCCTGACCAGATGGACTCCCATCCTGCTGTGCGCCCTGGGGCTGTCGGCACAGGCCGCGGCACAGCAGGCCCCCGCGCCACCACCGGTGCTGCCGGCCGAGCTGCAGGCCGCCGCCCAGGCCCAGTTGCAGGCCGCGTGGGCCCAGTTGCTTCCCGCCGCACAGCGCGCACAGGCCCGGCTGCAGGTGCAGTTCACAGCCCCTCGCGGGGCTGCCCACACACCCTGCCCCGAAGGCTGGATGGTCCCTGCCGTGGAACTGCACAGCCTGACCCGTGCCTCCATCCCGGTGCGCTGCGGCAGCCAGCGCGGCAGCGTGGTGGCGCAGCTGCAGGCCAGCGCCCCGGTCTGGACATTGCGCAGCGACGTGCCGGCCGGGCAGGCCTTGCTGGCTGAAGATCTGGAACTGCGCCCGCAAACACTCGCCCACCGCAACGAGCTGCTGGACACGCCCGCCCCCGTGGGCCAGCAGCTCAAGACTGCCGGACGGGCCGGTCAGGCCTTGCAGGCGCGCCAGCTCCTCAGCCCGGTGGCCATGCGCAAGGGGGACAAGATCGAGATCCGTGCCCAGGGCGACGGCGTACAGGTCAGCGTGATGGGGCTGGCCACGGGCTCCGGCAAGCTGGGGGACACGGTGACCGTGCGCAATGCCCGCACCGGCCGGCCGGTGAAAGGGCAGTTGATTGCCCCCGGCGTGCTGCTGGCCGCCCCGCAGGCACCGGGCGGCGGCGTGAAGGTCAAGGCGATGGAATCTGGCGACTGATGCGCACCAGCTTTTGCGCATAGTCCGGATCGGTGGCGTAGCCGCCCGCCGCCAGGCCGCTGGCAAAGGCCTGCACATCGTCACCGGTGCGCAGGGCCGCCTGGTAACGCGGGCTGTGCGCCAGCAGGCGCACATAGTCCCCAAAGGTGGCATCGAGGTCGGCGTACTGGCGGAACGACTGGGTCTGCCGCACCGCCTGCCCGGCCTCGTATTCGGTGGTCAGCGCCGGGGTGCTGGCGCCTGTCCATCCGCCTTGCGCCTTGATGCCGAACAGGTTCAGACTATCCTGGCCCAGCGCATCCCGCACGGGGCGCTGCCCCCAGCCGCTTTCCAGCGCGGCATGCGCCATGACCGCCCGCGGCGACACGCCCAAGCGCTGCGCAGCCTGCTGCGCCCAGGGGGCAATGCGGTCCAGAAAGGCCTGCTGCGCTGGCTGCAGGGAGGCTGCCGCACCCACGGCCGCGGCTGCGCTGCGCACGCCGCCCGTGGCAGACAGGCCCTCCTTGCTCCGCTCACTGCGCGCGGCCTGGCGTGCGGCCTGCAGCGCCAGCCAGCGCGCCTGGGGCGACGCCAATGCGGCACCGCCGCTGCCCTGGCTGATGAACTGCTGCACCTCCCGCGCCACATCCTGCCCCAAAGGGGTGTACACGGCCGTTTCTGCGGCCACCGGGGTCGTGGCCGGCAGCTGGGGCAGCCGTGCGGCCGGCGCCACCGCAGCACCCGACGGTACCGTGCCACCGGTACCCGGCCAAGCCGGCAAAGGCAGAAAATCAGAGCGGAGCATAGATCTCCGGCTGGGCATTGCCCACAATCACGGCGCGCATCACTTCGGCCTGCTCCATGATGAGCTGGCAATTGCGCTGGTTCATGGCCTTGCACACCTGTACCTGGGCTTCCAGCTGCCCCCACAGGCCCAGCAACTGCTGCTGCAGCGGCGCCTGCAGCAAGGCAAACGCCGCCTCCATCGACAGCGGTGCACCCGCAGGCAGCAGCGCCCGCACATGCTGGCCACGTTCCTTGCGGGTACCTTCCAGCCATTGCACCTGGGCCGTGATCTGTACCGCAGCCTCCTGCATGGCTTCGGCATCGTGGCGCAAGGCGGCATGGAACTGCGTGTGCAGCAACTCGCACAGATGACCGTATGCCGTCATGTCCTGCTGCATGCCCTGGGCAATGGCAGCCCAGCGCTGGCGGGTCGACAGCGACGGTGCGGCGCCGGGGGCAGCAGGGGCATCGGCCATCACGCCCCACCTCCATGGTGGCGCAGGATGAGCTGTGCCAGCTTCTGGGGATTGAAGCTGATGTCGCCACGCGCCAGCGCTTCCTTGATTTCCGCCACGCGCGCCACATCCACGTCCGGCATCTGCGCCGCCTGCACCTGGGCGCGCTGCACGCTGGCAGCCTGCACACCCACCTGCACGTCCGGGGCCACCACGGCCGCTGCCACCGGCAGGGATGCGGCCAGGTCCTGCACCCGGTCGCCCTGTGCAGCCACACTGCCCGCAGCGGGCGCAATGGGGGAAAGTTTCATCCGGGAGCCTCTGAGTTTGCTGCTTTGCATGATGACAGTTTTTAGGGCTTGGCCTGCGCTTCGCCCTGCAAAGGCTGCAGCAATACCTTGCGCAGCAACTCCAGCATGGGCGTGTCCGCGGGCGAGCTTTGCAGCCCGGGCGTCAAGGGCTCGCTCACCGGCAGTCGGCCAAACGTCTGGTGCACATTCTGGGCATGGGCCTTGGTGGTCACCAGCAACTCGACACGCCGGTTGATGGCCGCCTGGGGCTGCTCTGGATCGGCTGGCGCCACTTCGGCCATGCCGATCACCTGCAGCACGCTGCGCTCCGGCATGCCGCCCAGCATCATGTGGCCGCGCGCCGCCAGCGCCCGCTGCATGGACAGCGACCAGTTGGATGCGGCAAACGCACTGTGGCTGGAATAGGGCAAGGCATCGGTGTGCCCGGCAATCACCAACTGGTTGTCGATCTCGCGGAACATCGGGCCGATGCGGCGCAGCAGCCGCACGAACTCGGCGGTGGGCTCAGCGCTGCCCAGCTTGAACATGCCGCTCTGCTCGGTGTCGTGCACGGTGATGCGCAGGCCTTCGGCCGTCACGGCGGTCACGATGTGGTCACCCAGGCCGACCTGCTCCCCGACCTCCCGCACCCGGCGCGACAGCTGCGCCAGCTCTTCCGGGCTGTCCAGCAGCTTCTGCACCCGGGGCTGGCCGCCCGTCTCTTCCTGGGCCTGCGGCCTGACGGGATTCTTGGGGATCAGCGAACCCGGCTGGTACTCGCCGATCATGCGCACGCCCTGGCCCTGGTAGGTCATATTGGGGGCGGCACCTGCGGCCATGGCCATCTCGATCTCTTCCTTGTCCC